>JANQHO010000081.1 GCA_028277105.1 Owenweeksia sp.
TGCGCGTAAGCAGAACCCCGGAAGTATCTGAAACCACTTCCAACTTTGCACTGGGGTGTGGGATTAACGTACCTACTCCTACCTGAGCATAGGCAGAAGTAAATAAAAGAGTTAAAAGAAAAGTTATGAGATGCTTTGACATAATTATTCGTTTTATAATAGTAGTTTGCTTTAAGATTATTGCTATGTAATGATTCTGAGTCATATTGCCGATAACTGTATACTATATGTTATATACAAAGCTATTAGGCGACAACAGCTAGATTTGTAAAGATTTCTTGTTTGACCTGCCTAATATTATTGCGGTTTGTAAATATTTCTTGGAGGGTAATCGTAAAAATCTTATGACTACTTAAACCTCTTGCCTGGTGATGATTAAATAGCTCATAGCAAACAGGTTTGTTCTATCAGGTCAACTTTGGTTTGAAGGGACATTGTGAGTCTTACCTACGGCAGACAGGTGTGCGTGCGGAGTGCGAGAGGGGTTTGAATTTATTGGTAATAGAGCCATCTATTCCGGTGAAAGAAGTTAAGTAACCATTGTTGTTCGGATAAGGGATTTACTTTGGAGCTTGTATTTGTTGCACAGACAAGCTCCAAAGTCGCTTTTTCATGTCGTCTATTTCATCTTTGAGGTCCTCTCTTTCGCTTTTGATCTCATTCATTTCATTCCGGATATCTTCTCTCTCCTTTTCTGCCTGGCTCAGAGCATGCTGCAGCTTCTGCTTCTCCGTTTCCAGTTCGGTAATCCTGCTGTGAAGAGCTTTTATAGACTCTACTAGTATTTTAGTCATTTAAAATTATTACTTGGTGGTTTTGATTCAGTATTATTTCTTGTGCTAAAGTATTGGGAGGTAATAGCTGGATTTGTAGGGGTTTCTTGTTTGACCTGCCTAATATTATTGCGTTTTGTAAAGATTTATTGGAGGGTAATCGTAAAAATCTTGTGACTACTTAAACCTCTTGCCTGGTGATGATTAAATACTTAATAGTAAACAGGCTTGTTCTATCAAGTCAACTTTGGTCTGAAGGAGGATTAGGAGTCTCGCCTGTTGGCAGACAGATGTGAGTGCGGAATGCGAGAGGGTGAGGTAAGGTATACGTAGATACTTTTCTAAGTGCTTGTTGAACAAAGAATGATTTTGTCCTGTTTATCCTGAAGTACCCGATAGGAGGTTTGGGGAATTTAATACCTACTCAAGCTCGCTATCGGGCATTTTCCTCAAGAATTAATTACTTATGGTTTGGGATAAGGGTTGTTTTACTTTGGAGCTTGTATTTGTTGCACAGACAAGCTCCTAAGTCGCTTTTTGATGTCGTCTATTTCATTTCTGAGCTCCTCTCTTTCGCTTTTGGTCTCATTCATTTCACTCTGTATATCTTCTCTCTCCTTTTCTGCCTGATTCAGAGAACTCTGCAGCTGGCCAAGGGAGTCCTGCAATTGCTGCTTCTCCGTTTCCAGTTCGGTAATTATTTGGTAAAGGGCTTTTATAGACTCTACAAACATGGGATCGTAATCGCCATAGAAGGTTACCAGATAGCCCTGCCCATCTTTCGATATTTTAGAAGGCCATACTTTTTGGAGGTCCTGGGCTATAAATCCATATTGAATACCTTCCGGACGGGTTATCCCGGTTACCGTATCCTTCCATTCGTAGGTAACCTCTTTTAAGGCCAGCATTTTTTGCAGCATATCTTCCGATTCCATATACTGTATATTGGTTTTTAAGCGCCTATCGGAATTGGCTGTCCAACTACCGGCTGTACTTTTAGAAGCGTCCCCATCCACCTGCAAAGTAGCGCCCGAAAGTAAGTTGGAGGGTGGTATATTTATACCGACAATATTTTTATTAAAGCTACCTCCGATAAGCGGAGTAGAATCTCCTGAATTTTCGATATAAAGCATTTGATCTGTATCTTCATCCCAACCGGCAAAGCTCCCAATATAAACCGAGTAGTTCGTTTGGGCGTCAAATCCCGCTCTATGACCTATACAAGGTGTTATTTTTTCCCGTAGTATTCTCTCCTGTTTCATCGCCTATCAGTACATTGCAACTGCCTGCTATAAATTCACCCGCATCACGTCCAATGGCTATATTATGGGAACCCGAAACATTGTTCTTTAATGCCTGAGTGCCAATAGCAACATTGGAAGGCCCTATGGTCAAATCCAGATTTGTATTATAACCCAAACCAATATTAAAATTACCAGTCGTTAAGGCATAAAGGCTATTACTTCCTAAGACTATATTGCGTACTGCAGTACCTAACGAATCCGATTGTAGGAATTGCATGTTATTTAAATTAAAATGGTAATTCTCAACCCCTATCCCCGCATACACTTTAGGGGAATTGTCTACATAGGTTTTCACGGCTTTTTCCGTAGGAACGGCCAGGTCACTATTGCCTGCAAGCGTTGCATCGGTACTGAATTCATTGATCGAGTCACCTAAAGCAAGACTCACCCGGCCATCACTGGCGATGGATATACCATTGGTCCCACTATTTCCAACCAACTTATTGGCACCCAGGTTAAGGTTTTGAATGGCGGTGTGATTCCCCAGGTCATCCTTGAAAAAAGCCAGATCCACACCCATTCCTGCCTTATCGATCTTAAGGCTATCACCTGATAGCGTCAGATTTTGAATTTCATTGGTGGTAGATCCATCTACCTCAGTAAAGGAAGTGAGGTAACCATTGTTGCTAACATAGTTGTCAACCTGAGCCTCACTCAAAACACTGTCCTGGAAGGAACCTCCGTTTTCGAGGGTGACCGTGAGCCCTAAACGGGAGATGGTCTGAATCTCATTAGTGATAGAGCCATCTACTTCAGAGCTAAGGTATCCGCTAAGGGCCCCTACTTTTTGCCAACTGTTGTCTTGATGTACAAAAAAGCCTGTATTACCGCTATTCATACAGTACACCAAAAGCCCGTTGGCAGGATTTGGTAATGGCATTCATTTGTGCATTCGTCATGCGTGTGAACAATACTCCGGAAGTATCTGAAACCAACTCCAGCGTTGCGCTGGGGTGTGGATTTAAAGTACCTACTCCCACCTAAGCATAGGCAGGAGCAAGTAACAAAGCTAAAAGGAAAAATATAAAATACTTTGATGCCACTATTCGTTCCAAACTATAATATTTTAATCATTTAAAAATCTATTATATACCGATTTTGAATAGTTTATTACAACAAAATTTAATGAATCAAAATTATTAGAAGGTAGTGGCCAGGGTTGTAGAGATTGTTTGTTTAATTTATTGATTTTACTTACAATTTGTAGAAATTTCTTTAGGGTAAATAGTAAAAATCTGGCGATTGTGCGAACTTCTTGCCGGGAGAGAATTAAATACCTAATTATGTATTAAGAGAGTTGAACAGATAGGTAAAAAAGCATTCAAATGTTTAGTACCCATAAAAAGAAAGGCTTTTGTTTTGTTTTGGTCTTAATACAGATATTATCTGTAGATGTATGGGCTCAAAGAGCCATTTGTGTAGACAGTGGGCAAGTAAGTTATAGCATTAAAAATTACCAGGGTACTCAAGGCCTTCCTCAAAATACAGTTAAGGATATGGCCATAGACCCCGTGGGTTTCCTGTGGATGACAACCGAAAAGGGACTTAGCCGTTTTGATGGAACCTATTTCAGGAATTATACGGGCTTGCCTTACAATAGCCGAAACAATCGAATAGGCCCTATCCATAGGCTTGGAGATACCATGGTATTTCCAGACAGGCCTAATCTGGCACTGGTTCATGGTAGCATCATTCATGATAAAAAAACTGATTTTCTGGAAAAGTACTATACGGCAAGCAGTGGTCAAACCTTTTTAAAAGACAAGTATCCTCTGCTAAGCAATGTCAATGTGGATTTAGTCTTTTTCAGAGATGATTTTTTTGGTTTTGGGGATAGTGCCTTTTACTATCGAGCTGTTCAACTTAGTGATCCCAAAAAGCTGCGTAGGGATGATCAACTACACTTCTATAAAAATGGAGCATATCAAGGGGCACTACCACATACACAAATAGCACACCCGGAGGATAAAAGGATATTTCTTTTTGAAGGTAGACTTTGCGTCATTGATACCAGTTCCATCCTAAGAATTTACAAGGGAGTTGAATTAGTGGATTCACTTAATGTAGATTTTTTGGGTAAAGATGTAGAGGTGACCTGGAGTGCTATACGCGGAAGTGTATATGTCCATTCGCGTTTGAACTCCATGCTTTACCAAGTGGTTTTAAAAAACGATGAGCTTTGTTTAAAGTTATTGGTCCGTGACTTTAAAGTACAACGGGTAAATTGTGTGCTGGAAATAAATTCGGGGAATGATCTATGGATAGGTTCTTTAACCCGTGGACTTTATCATCTTAAAAAGCATCGATTTATTTCTCTCTATTCTCCGGAAAACGGCCTTCATAACAATCTTCGATCAGTTTATGAAATTGGTAGAGATAGTTTGGTATCGGAAGGAGGGCTCATCCTGAGCCCTGGCGGTTCTCATTTATTATCAAACGATAAAAAAGTTATGGATCCGATTTTGGCCAAGGCAAAAAAATTTGCGGATAGGCACAAAAGAACTGGCCTTAATGTAATACAGGGTTCTTACACAACTCCATCTCCCAATATGGCAGGATGGGGTGTTGTTATGGATAAAAGTAATCGGTTGTGGAGAGTTATTGATGGCAATCTGTACTACAATAATGATCAAGGAAGCTGGAAAAAGACCGAAGCTTTTGGGTGGAAGGAACATAAAATTCATTCCGATCTATTTTATAACCCCTATAAGGATGAAATTTGGATATTCACGAACGAAAAAGAGAAAAACGTATTTATTTATTCTCCTGCAGGTGACAGCTTAAAAAAGCTGGAAGGAGTAAGATTAAATGGGGAGGTACTTGAAATTTTATTTTCTGAAGATGGAATAGCCTGGATCTGTGTATTTGGGAATGGCTTTTATATGTTTCGAGATGGGCGATTACTTCAAATGCCTATAGACCCTTTAAAGTACCTAACGAATGTGCACTGCCTATTGGAAGACAACAAAGGGTTTTTCTGGATAAGTAGCGATTTCGGCTTATTCAAAGTGTTGAAACAAGATTTGCTCGATTGGTTTGATGATCCGGAAAAGCAGGTATATTATTTTTATTACGACAAGAGTTGGGGTTTTCGCAACAATGAATTCAATGGATCTGGCCACCCTTCTGGCACAATCATGTCTGACGGTAAATTGGCATTCCCTGGCCTGGAAGGTGCCGTTCTTTTTGATCCGTATAGCATGGAAGAAAATGAATACGGCCATAAGATTATGATTGATGAAGTAAAATTGGATGGTAGGGACACTCTATTTGAGCAAGAGTGGATACTGGATCAGAATTATAGGGAGATAGAGCTGAAAATAGCTTTTGCTTTTTACGGTCATCTAAACAACCTTCATATCCAGTATAAATTAGAAGGGTACCATCAGAATTGGCAAGATGTTCCCAACGATCGTAAGATTCGGTTGCAAAAATTAAAGTATGGTAATTATACTTTAAGGATAAGAAAATTAGCTGGCCACGGTGAGGGAAACTTTGCCAACTTATCTATTCCAATAGTTATAAACAAATGGTTTTATCAAACCTGGTGGTTTAGAATCTCAGTTGTACTTACAATCCTTATGTTCATAGCAGCGTTATTTTACCTGGTAATCAGCCGATATCGTGTAAAACAATTGGAATTACAACGTATAATTGTCGAAAAAATAGAAGGTTACAGGTCACTAAACGATAGGTTAAAGTTCAGCCTTTTGCGTTTAAAAGACTCTCAAAAAGAGCTACATGAATTTATGAAGTTCAAAAACCATATGATGGCGATTTATGCCCATGATATCAGATGTCCCTTGCGCTTTGTTGTAAACTTAGCTCGGAACACCGTAATAGCTATGGATAGATTAAAGAAGAAGGATTTGATACGCTATTTCAATTTAATTGAGAATTCCACGCAAAAAGTGTTTTTACAAACCGAACAGATGTTCAGAATCAGCACTATGGATAATGATGATACACTCATAATAACAGAACCAGTTGATTTTTATCTCGCTGCCAAACGTTGCCTTGAAAACTTTGAAGCTCAGGCAGCAGAAAAAAACACCTCTTTGGTTACCAAGGTTAAGCCTGGGTTTTTATTAATAGTAGATGTTAATATTCTAGATGTTATCCTGAATAATCTTGTTCAGAATGCAGTGAAATACACCCAAGATGGAGAGGTTAGAATTGAATCTTTCAAATTGAAATCCTATTCTGTAGTGACAATTTCTGATACCGGAGTTGGGATGAGTGCCGAACGTTTACAACTATTAAACAAGGGCCAATACCAATCCATGAAAGGAACAAAAAATGAAGAGGGTGAAGGATTTGGCCTAAAAGTGGTTCGCGATTTTTTGACCAAAATGGATGGTCATCTGACAATAGATAGCAAACCTGGAAAAGGAACTGTAATAAATCTATTTTTTAAGGACCAAAGGTCAATCGAGGATACCGAATAATTGAGCTTTTTTGAAAAGATCTATATTATTGTCTACCCTAACTTTTTCGTAAACCCTCTGCCTGTAGGTAGAAACGGAAGAGTTGTGGAGGTGTAATTTATTAGATATCTCTTTGGCTGTTTTTCCTTGTAACATCTCCAACATGATTTGATATTCCCGATGAGATAATTCCTCAAAAGGATTCACGCTTTGATTGCTACATAAAAAATCGGAAATTAAGATGTCTGAAAAATCTCTGGAGATGTATTTTCCTCCATTTAGTATAGTTTTAATGGCTTTTAAAATCTCGTCATCATGAGCGTTTTTACTTAAAAAACCACTGATATTCATAGAAAACAGCCGCCTGGCCAGAACATTTTCTGGAAACATCGTAAAGATCAAAATCTTGGTACCGGCATCGTGACTAAAAATATTAGGGATGAGTGATAATATATTACTATCCGGGAGATTGGCATCCAGTATAATAAGGTCAAATTTTTGATTGCTCAAAGCTTTCAGGGCATCTTTTCCTCCTCCGACCGTGGTAATTTCAATGTTTCTGAAGTTATTATTCAAGAATAATACCATAGCCACACCTATAATAGGGTGATCATCAACAACTAGGAATTTAATTTTTTTTGACATTTTGCTTTATTTCTGGCCCAATTTAAAATAAACGCATATTCAAATATCCGGTTTTTTTTAATTGGGTACAAAATGTCCCAGATAAGCGAATTTCAGAAAAGCACTCTAGGCGCTAATGATTTGTACCATCAACAGGGCAATTTGCTTTGTAATTCCTGTGGTGAGGCTTTAAGCGGTAGCGGATCTAAAGGGCGGAGGCAGTGCTATTACTATTACCGACCGATGAAAACAACTGTGAGCAACTGAGAGGTTATAAACCAGATACAAACATTTCTTTGAACAAAGTTCGATTAGAGACAAGAACCCTACACCAAGCTGCACAAGCAGCAACATTACTACTGGCAGCCCCGCCTCTCTGGCGAGGTTGTTTTGTTGGCGCCTATTGAAAGTCGTTGCCGGGGCTATCGACACACAGGTGTTTCAGGATTAAATCATAGGATTGAGCAAATGCGCAGCATTTATAAACACCTTTGAACAAATGAAATCCAAAAAGACTTTTCTATCCCTCATAAGACGGTTAGTTCCCATCCAGATAATTCTATTCATCAGAAATAGGATTAATCAGGTTGATTTTCAGATGAAAAATCAAGAAAAAATTGCGTTTTTCATCAATCACCTGGTTTCGTTACAAGATTTGATTCGGGATTGAGTTGTCCGAAAAGTTTTCGAACCACCAGTAGTATCCAAAGCGTAACCAGTACATCTATAACGGTAGAGCCGTAGTACACCCAGTCGACACCAAAAAAATGGGGTAGTAACAGCATGACAGGTACGTACAGAACCAGTTGCCTCACCAAACCAATAATGCTGCCATATTTCTCCTGATTGATGGCGGGAAAGAAGGTGAGCCCCATAAACACAATGGGAAGGAGGGGTAAAATAACCATGTAAATGCGCAGGCTGAAGAGCTCTTGCGGGGTAAATGTTCGGTCTGGCAATACCAACTGCATACTCGCATCGGGAAAGAAGGTCAACAGCAACCAAAAAGGGGCTATAATGTAAAAGCCTGTTTTGGTGAACAGCAGAAAGCTTTGTTTAACGCGATCGTATTGTTTGGCACCAAAGTTAATGCCGGTAACAGGTTGCAGGGCACGCATCAATCCAAACAAGGGCGTCATAAAAAAGAGCAGGATACGGTTGGCAGCTGCAAAAAAGGCGAGGTCGCTCTCAGTACCATTATTGACAATGGCATTGAACACGACAATGGCTTGTACCAGACTCATGATGGTCATAATAAATCCGGGAAATCCCATTTTGAGGATGGACTGAAAAACTTTCGGATCGTACTGTAATGAATCAACTTTAGATTTAAAGGATGCCTTTCCGCGTTTGAAATAAGCATACCCTACTACACAATAGATAAGCATACCTATATTGGTAGCCCAGGCAGCACCGGCTACGCCCATATTGAAATAAGAGATGAATACAGGTGTCAGGATCAGGTTGATCACCAGTCCGTAGCTCATCATGATGGCGGCTGTTTTCATCCGGCCTTCACCCCGTACAATGAAATTCAGATTCAAGCCATATACCCACAAAGGAGCTGCCAGGAGAGTAATCTTGAAGTAGCGCGCCCCGTAGGCCAGTACTTCCCCTTCACCCCCCATCATTTTGATAAGAGGCTCGGCAAACAGATAAGAAGGAATGGCAAAAACCAGAGTGATCAACAGCAATAGCAGGGTTGAGTTGGCCAGTATTTTTCCTTGAATAAGTTCGTCATTGTCGCCCAAGGCTATACTGAGCAGATTGGCCGCCCCTGTGCCGGCCCAGGCGCCCAACCCCAGCATAATAGAGGTTAAGGGGTAAGCCAGGGCTACCCCGGCCAGGGCGGTTTCGCTCATCAACTGGCCGATGTACACAGTATCCATAAAAGCATTGAGACCAAACAGCACCATGGCTGCAATGGCGGGCAGAGAGAGTTTCCACATAACAGTTGTTAAGCTGCCGCTCAGGATAAATTGCTTTTGATCTTCTGCTATATTCATGTTTTCTGGTTTATTCTTTTCGCGTATTAGGCAAGTGTTCTGGATTATTGAAGAAACAGGCTATGTTTGTAGTTGTGCTTTTTCAATCCTGTTTTGTTTTCAGGGCTTGGCCTTTTGTTC
Organism: Owenweeksia sp.; assembly: GCA_028277105.1. Lineage (GTDB taxonomy): Bacteria > Bacteroidota > Bacteroidia > Flavobacteriales > Schleiferiaceae > JANQHO01. The sequence goes on from JANQHO010000081.1 coordinate 9,255, forward strand.
TTTCATCAAAACGCCCGTTATCATACACCAAATTTCCATTGACAATGGTTTGTACCACTTTTGTTTGAAACCTGGTGCTTTCTAATGGCGACCAGCCACACTTGTAGTGTATGTTATCTTTGGCAACTGTCCATTCTGAATGCAGGTCCACAATTGTTAAATCAGCAAAGTAGCCCTTGCGGATAAACCCCCTTTGATCAAGCCGGTACAATATGGCCGGGTTATGACACATTTTCTCGACAATTTTTTCCAGTGTAATGGCTCCTTGTTTATAAAATTGGAGCATGATATTCAGGGAGTGTTGTACCATGGGTGCCCCTGACATCGACTGGAAATAGGTTTTTTGTTTTTCTTCCAATGTATGGGGCGCGTGGTCAGTGGTGATCAGGTCAATCCTATCATCCAGCAAGGCTTTCAAAAGCCCTTTTTTGTCTCTTTCTGTTTTTATGGCAGGATTCCATTTTATGAGCGTTCCCAACCGTGAATAGTCCTTATCCGAAAACCAAAGATGATGCACTGATACTTCTGTAGTGATGTTTTTGTCTTTTAGTGGAATATCATTTCGAAACAGGTGGGTTTCTGCTTCCGTTGTCAGATGCAGGATATGCAGACGCGCGTTGTGCTTCTCAGCCAATGCTACAGCGTGTTTTGTTGCTTCAACACAGGCCTTTTCACTTCTGATGGCGGGATGGTACTCAATGGGCACGTCTTCCCCGTATTTTGCCCTGAAAAGCTTTTCATTTTCTTCAACAAGCTGTTCTTTTTCTGAATGGATGGCAATGAGGGTCTCACAATGGGCCAATAGTTTTTCCATGGTTTCGGAGCTATCGGCCAGCAGGTTCCCTTTTTTGGTGAAGTAAAGCCCATCGTCTGAAATACCCAGTAAATGGCTGGTATCCAATTTCAGTATTTCATCGATGTTGTCGCTGTTTACTCCCAATAGAAATCCAAAGTTGGCCAAGGATTTTTGGGCTGCGATCTCGTACTTCTCTTTGAGGGTTTCAATGCTCAACACATTGGGAACGGTATTGGGCATATCAATAAATGAAGTAACGCCACCCGCTACAGCTGCTTTGCTTTCCGTGTACAGGTTGGCCTTGTGGGTTAGCCCGGGGTCACGGAAATGTACCTGCCCGTCAATTATTCCCGGGAATAAGTGTTTGCCTGTACCGTCTATAACAGTGGCATCCGGATCATTGATGTTTCCTGTTTCCCGGATGCGACCATTGGCAATCAGCAGATCATGGGTGTTGATCTGCCCTTCGTTAACGATGCTTATGTTTTTAATGAGGATATTTTTACTCATGGTAGAATTGTTTCTCTTGCTTTCCAAACTTCCAGCCACTGGCTTTTTGCTGGAGCTGCCAAAGGTGCGCATATAAGCCTTTTTTATCAAGCAAGTCTTCATGCCTGCCGTTTTCGGCTATGTGCCCTTTTTCAAGAACCAGTATCTGATCAGCATTTTTAATCGTTGATAATTTATGTGCGATCACAATAACCGTCTTTTCCTTTACCAATGCGGCAATCGCCTGCTGAATATAAATCTCGTTCTCTGGATCTAGAGAAGCAGTAGCCTCATCCAGCAATACAATGGGGGCATCTTTGAGCAATGCCCGGGCAATGCTGATGCGCTGTTTCTGGCCTCCGGAGAGTTTATTACCGCCTTCGCCTACTTTGGTTTGCAATCCCTGAGGCAAGTTTTCGGCAAATTCCGACACCTGTGCTTGGCGGGCGGCTTCCATAACTTGCTTTTCACTGGCTTCAGGGTTTCCCGTTTTGATGTTGTTATAAATGCTATCGTCAAAGAGGTATACTTCCTGGAAAACTTCACTGATAAGACCATAAACGGTGGCGGGCGCCATATTGCGCAGATCTATTCCACCTATGGAAATGCTCCCTTGTTGTACATCCCAAAAGCGGGCAATGAGTGAGGTAATGGTAGTTTTTCCGGAACCCGAAGGGCCTACCAGAGCCGTCATGCTGCCTTCGGGTGCGTAAAAGCTGAGGTTGATGATCACTTCTTTTTCATCGGTATAACCGAAGTTCACTTTTTCAAAGCGGATATCGAAGGTTGACGGTTGAAGGTCTTTTCCCACTTCCTGTTCTTCTGCTTCGAGTACTTCGATAATACGGCCGAGGCTTACATTCATATAACTGAGCACAGGATATTCTACCATCAGTATTTTCATTGGCTCGTACAGGCGGTAGCCAATAATGAGAAAAGCAATGAATACGGGAATACTCAGGGTAGCACCTGCAAGGAAATAAAGGGCTAGCCAGATCATCCCGATAAAAAAAACTTCAAAAACGATCCCGGCTGAAAGTACAAAAGGACCGGGAATAGCTTCTACACGAATGCTTTCCCTTCTCAGGCTGGATAGAGCTGCATCGAGGGATTGAAAACGCTCACCGGTCATACCGTAGGATTTGATAGGTCGTATGCCTTGCACGTACTCCAGGAAACGCGCCCCCGTACGGTTGCGGGCCTTGATCTGTTTCTGACCGTATTTTTCTACCAGCCATTTGCTGAATTGGATAAACGGAATGGCTATGAAGATGGCGGCTATGAGGGTGAGGGCCAACCGCCAGTCTAAAAACAGCAGAAAAACCGAAAGCACCAGGGTGCCGAACAAGGCGTTGGCAATATTAGTTACGCTGTGGCCAAAGATGTTCTCAAGGTTGGCCACGTCCTGCAATACGATGGAGGCGAGATCGCCCGGATCGCGTTTTTTGTAATAACCCAGGGATAGCTTTTGCAGTTTGTTGCCCAGAGCCAGGCGCAATTTGCGGCTCATCTCATAAGTGGTATAGTTAGAGCTGAGCATGGCTTTTTTGGCCACGTACAATTGGCCTAAAAACAATAAGCCCATCACACCGATGGTTAGCCATATATTTTGGACATCCGGTTCATCTTTAAAGAGCTCCCACAAGATCACCAGTATAATACCGCTGGGAGCAGCTATAAAGGAGCCGTGCAACCATTCCCAAAAAAAGGCTTTGCGGATGCCAGGCTTGTCGTATTTAAAGGCATAAAGAAGGTTGCGTATCATGGTGCTAATAGCTGTTTATTTTTCCAGAGCGACAGTTTTTTTTCTGAACCACAAGAGGCACCAAGGCTATTATTTCTACTGTATCTATGTGGTTCCATATCTTTTCAGGTGATTTCAAATTCTTTGGCTCTGGTATGCGCCTTCCACATTTGCCGGTAAAGTGGGCTGCTGCCTAGCAACTCCGCTTGGGTTCCCTTGGCGGCTACCTTGCCCTGGTCAAATAAAACAATTTGATCGGCATCAGCAATGGTACTAAGGCGGTGAGCGATCACGATCACCGTTTTGTTTTGGATCAGGCGGCTAAAGGCCTGTTGTATCAAATATTCATTTTCCGGGTCGCTGAAGGCGGTGGCTTCATCGAGAATGAGAATGGGGGCATCTTTGAGAATGGCCCGTGCTAGTTGGATGCGCTGTTGTTCCCCACCGCTCAGGTGAATGCCAAATTCACCAAAACGGGTTTGATAGCCCTGGGGAAGTTGACTGATAAAACCATGACACTGGGCGGCTTTAGCCGCCTGTATGATCTCTTCTTCCGAGCGATCCATGCCCATGCGAATGTTTTCGCAGATGGTTTCCTGGAACATGAAGCTTTCCTGGAAAACAAAGGAAACCTTTTGCATCAGCAGTTCCACCGGGATATGGGAAATGGGAACCCCTCCGATCCGGATATCTCCTTCCTGAATATCCCAAAACCGGGCTACCAAGTGCGCAGCCGTGGATTTTCCCGCTCCCGAGGGGCCTACAAAGGCGGTAATGCTGCCTTGAGGAATAGTAAAAGAGACCTTGTCCAACACCTTTATGCCTTTGTTATAGGAAAAGCCCACTTCTTGAAAAGTAATGGTGTGATCCAGAAAAGCCAGGCTTCCCACCTGGACGCTGCTTTGCTCTTGCTGCTGTAATATTTCATCCATGCGCTGTACACCCCGGTTGATGAGGGTGATCTGCATGCCCATGTTAGACAACGCAAAAACCGGTTTGATGTAGCCTACCCCCAAGATCAAAAACAAGATAAACGTGGAAAGCGAAAGGCCGGCTTGCAAGTACAACCAGATACCCAATACCAAAACGGGTAAGGTAGCATTGCTCATAAAACTCATAAACACAGCAAAGGGAGGGGCGCTTTTCTTCAGCCACTTCACGGACATATCGGCATATCCGTTTACTGTACCGCTGTACTGATGGAAGCTATCAGCTGTTTGCCCGAATATTTTCATGACCGGCAGGGCCCGTACAAATTCCACAATGCCACTGTTCATGTCCTCCTGGGCCTGGTGGTACTTCTTCATCATTTCTTTAGTGTAGGGCGAACTGAAGACCAGGGGCATCCAAATGGCTAGTACCAATAGCGGCACAAAACTAATAGCGGCTAACCGCCAGTCGACATAAAAGAGGTAACTGATGGTTACCACGGGCAGGGTAAATCCTTTCACAAAGTCGGGAATCTGGTGTGCGATGAAGTGCTCAATGCGTTCGATATCATCGGTAACGATCTTCTTTAAAGCCCCGGAGCTGTACGTGGTGATGAAGCCCAGCGGTACTTTGCCGAGTTTAGCGGCTGTTTGCTTGCGCAGTTCGTACAAAATATTAAAGGCAGCTACGTGTGAAGCCATCCCTGAGGCATAGAGGAATAGATAGCTGCCTACTCCAGCAGAGATTGCCCAGAGCAGGTATTCCCGTATAACAACCGCATTGACAGGTGGTTGGGTTAGTGCCTGAATGATGTAATAGACCAGGATGTAGGGCACCAGTGCCAGGACAGCATGCAATACTGCGAGCAAGCCCGAGAGGACGAGGTGATACTTTCTTTTACCGGCAATTTCCAGCAGCCGGAATATGCCGTTTTTGGTTTTTTCGGCCATATTACAATCCTTTTTTACCGCTTGCCCAATAAGGATGGATTTGAATTTGATTAGGAGCTACTCCCTTTTCCAAAAGTTTCTTGTGAATCTTTTGGATGGATTGAGCTCTCCCGCTAAGATAAAAACTGGCTTTCTGCCAGTTGTTCCATAGATTACCATCCATTTCTGTAAGCGAATCAACCGCTGATACACCCGGTGTTTCATCAGATTTGCCTACCACTTCTGCCTGAAACTCCAACAGACCAGGCCAATGGCAATGTGTGTGATCTAACTCCAGCAGGCAAAGGTAGTCGCGATCACTTGCATGTACAGCAGACTTCAAATAGCGGTAAAGCCCCAGAGTGGATTCATCCC
>JANQHO010000161.1 GCA_028277105.1 Owenweeksia sp.
TCCGATTATGCTAGTCAAAGAATCCCACATACTGGTAGCCGTGTTAAAGGCCTCTATCTTCAAGTAGGTAACTTGCGATCCGTGCATATGGTAATAGAAACTCAACTGTGGAACCGTTAAACCGGATATATCATAAGCAGGAGAAGTTAATGTTGCCATATCTCCGGTAGATCCGTTGGAAGCCTCTACAAAAATGTAGGTTCCGCCCGAAGTTCCCAAAGTATTATCTACCGTTGGGCCGGTTGCGGAAGAGGGAGTTCCTCCCTGATCAACTCTCCAACTGTAGGTAGTAGCAGCCGTTTGGTTCCAGCAATCAGGTATACCCGATGTGGTGGTTTCGAGATCTTCTGTAACCGGGGTACTTATCGGATTGCATAGTGTGGTAAAAGTAAAAGGACCTATCCAGGCACTAACATTACCTACCCCGCAACTATCTCTTACGTAAAAATCGTAATCCATTTGAGCTGATAAGCTGCTGATAGTAAGAGTGTCATTGGTAGCATTAACTAATGTTCCGGTTCCCCCTCCCCGAATAAAGCCATCGAGACCGTATTCTACGTTCCAGTCTGTAGCTCCACCGCTTGTCCAGTAAACATCGGCTGAAGTAGTAGTAATATTCGTAGCTCCTAATGCCGAAGGGTCCGGGCAGGCTGGAGGAGGTGTAAAAGTGAATTCAAAATCAAATCCGCTGGTTGACCAGCGATCATCCCATTCTAAAAAATAGGTTGTTCCATTGGTGACAGGCACACCTGTAACTTCTGAACTATAGCCTGAGGTATTACAGGCATCATCATTAGATGCAATTTGATTTAGAGAACCGCAAGATCCATCATAAACCCACAAGCGGGTATCGGTATCACCCGGGTCGGCACAGGCAGAAACATCTATGGTCCCGTCTGCGGTAGCGGTATATGAATACCAATTGGCATTGGTGGCGCCACCACAATTGTTACAGCCTCCTCCGGTAGTCGGGCCAGGAGCGGTATATGGGCCGGAACCCGTTATTACCGTAGCTGTGGCACATGTGTTTTGCGAATAAACAATTTGATAGGAGAATAGCAGTGTAAGCAGTACTCCTACTAAATGTAGTTTTCTTTTCATCATAAGTAGTTTATTACGTTATCGTTTCCCTAAAGTGAGGAGAAATTTAATATTTAATTACCACTCCCAAAAAAGTTTTGTTGAAAAAATGTTGGTAAAACCCCTTATTATGTTGTAAACCAGAAGTCTTTATTTTACTTTCTTACTGTCCAGGGCTTGTAAGATTCTTCGTATTCTGGTCTGTTTTGGTCTATTTTCGACAAAGGGTTACATTCCCTTAACGTATCAAAACACTCTTGGGGGAGTTTTTGATAGAGTTTTGTACCCTCTGTTTTCCAGGCGATCATTTCATCGCTGATCTGTTTTATGATTTTTGCCGGATTGCCTACCACCAAGCTACGGGGAGGGATTATTGTTTCAGCTTTAATAAAGGACAAAGCTCCTACAATGGATTCTTCACCTAATTCTACATTATCCATAAGTACAGCATTCATACCCACCAAACAATTCCGGCCAATATTAGCTCCGTGTACTACTGCTCCATGCCCGATATGAGCCGATTCCCTTAATGTAATAGAAACTCCCGGAAACATGTGAATAACACAGTTCTCCTGGACATTACAGCCATCTTCGATCGTGATCCTGCCCCAATCACCGCGTATAGCTGCTCCCGGGCCAACGTATACGTCTTTTCCTATAATAACATCTCCTATTATCGAGGCGGTTTGGTGAATAAAAGAGCTCGGATGAATAACGGGCTTTATGCCCTTGAATTCGTATATCATTGTTTTATTGGGCTTTAAAGGTTACAAAGATCGAAAACCCAGTTTATCGTGCTCATCGAGATAGTAAAGCTGCTTTTGAAATATTTTCAGTTCCTTGGCGAACAGAGCAACCTCAACGGGGTTTTGGACTTGCCAGCTTTCGCTGATTTTACTGATGTATACCATACCACTCTTTTCCTGGTACTGATATAATTCTTCCGTTGCAAGATCCTGAATGATCAAGGGATCTCTCCTCTTCTTGGGAAAGGAATAGGTTTTTTGGCCAATGGGGTTAAATCCTAAATCGTAAAAGAACACTTTCTCATGTTGATGATCAAAAACACAAATGGTATCTCTCTTTTTATAAAGAGGATAAGGTATCCATTTAGCATATAAATGCTGGTAGGTTCTCAGCTCTACATCGCGTTCAAACATTCTCCTGACATCGTAATAACCATTAAGGTCAAACTGTTGTTCTATTTCAATACACACGGCCAGGTAATCCTGGAAAGCATCCTGGGCAGCCCAATATCCCACGGTATCCAGAGTAGTGAAGATCACCCTCGGGGACTTGCCTTTTTCAAAACAGATATAATCCACTCCCTTATTATGGTAAGGGGGATGCTGTACTGTTATTTCCGTTACATTCCCGGTTCTTACACCACTTACGGGAATTGAATATTCAACGGGCATACTGTGACGCATGATCAACCTTTCCCCTAAAACCAACTCCAGGGGATCTATCCAGCTCTCGTACTGATGCAGGGGAAAAGGCTGATAGAAGTACACCTGAGTATCGGTTACAAAGACCTGGTAAACACTGTCTTTGGAAAATAAGAAAAGGTTGTCCCTTACATCGCGTTCCAGCTTTCTATATTTAAGTGGTGTTTTTATGGCGTACTTTATATCTGCCTTGAAATCTGAGACCAACAGGGTTTTCCCCGAGAGGAGAACAAGACCCTTACTCCACATATCAAAATCAGTAATGCGCAGGGTATCCACCGCCTTGACTGACCGTCCCAAGACCTCTGCCTCCTGCAGAATCATACTGTGGCTTACCAAGGGTATCGTCTTTGTTAAAGGCAAAGTATCCTGCACCTCCCAGTCTACTGAAAAAGAATATACATAATAGCCGGGTGCCCTCACTTCAAAATCAAAACCGTATGCCGGAATAAGAGTGAAAGTGCCACTATCCGAGACTTCCAGGAGCTTTTCTCCGTTTGGGCTGCTATAAACGGCCGCTGTATTGACTAGCCTTTGGGTATTATTATCAATTACAACCGCACGGTACTTTTTTACCTCCTGGGCCCAGGTTCCTCCAGCTAATAAGAACAACAAAAAGAAAAAAGCAGCATTTTTCATTGGTCTAATCTATTTGACCATCCAGGTATAAATGTGTTGCTTCCCCTGGCTTAAAATATCTAAGCTCTTTCTAAGATCATAGCATATCCCTGACCTACCCCAATACACATAGTACAAAGAGCGTATCTCTTTCCAGTTTCCTGTAGCTGCAGAGCAGCCGTTTGGATCAATCTCGCTCCGGTCATGCCCAAAGGATGCCCAATGGCAATCGCTCCACCATTGGGATTTATCCGTTCATCCTTGTCCTCCAGCCCCATTTTGCGGGTACAGGCCAGAACCTGGGCGGCAAAAGCTTCATTGACCTCTATGATGTCCATGTCATTGAGGGTAAGCCCCGCCCTTTTCAGAGCCTTGTCCGTTGCGTAAACCGGACCTATTCCCATTATCCGTGGCTCTACCCCGGCAACACCCATAGAAACAACCCTGGCCAATGGGTTTAAATTATTTTTTTTGACTCCTTCGTCTGATGCTGCTAAAAGGGCTGCTGCTCCATCATTTAGGCCGGAAGCGTTGCCAGCAGTAACACTCCCTTCCTTCTTAAAAGCCGCCCTTAGCTTAGACAAAATTTCGGGAGTAGTACCCGGTTTGATAAACTCATCTTTATCAAATATGACAGGTTCTGACTTGCGCTGAGGAATTTCTACCGGGATTATTTCTTTGGCCAAACGCCCGTTATTGCGAGCTTCAGTGGCTTTCATCTGGCTTTGGTAAGCAAAGGCGTCCTGGTCTTCGCGGCTGATATTGTAGATCTCTACCAGATTTTCTGCCGTCTCTCCCATGGCATCGGTGCCATAGCGCTCAAACATTTTGGGATTCACAAAGCGCCAGCCAAAGCTTGAATCATACATTTTGGAATCTGTACCATAGGCTTTAGAGGGTTTGCTCATCACGTAAGGGGCCCTGGTCATATTCTCCACACCTCCGGAAATAAACAGATCACCGTCACCGTTGCGCACTGCCCTGAATGCATGAGCGGTAGCTGACATTCCCGAAGCACAAAGACGGTTGACCGTTTCTCCCGGAACGGAAAAAGGCAAGCCAGCTAAAAGCAAAGCCATACGGGCTACATTGCGGTTGTCTTCCCCTGCCTGATTAGCACAACCTATTATCACATCATCTATCTTCTCCTGATCCAGACCGGGGTGCCGTTCCACCAGTTTTTGAATAACGTGGGCGACAAGATCATCCGTTCTGAATGCGGCAAGGGTACCGCCAAAATTTCCTATAGGCGTTCGTATCCCGTCTACTATGTAAGCTTCTTTCATCATTTAGCATTGAAGATTTCAAATTGACAAATATTAATTTTCAGTATCTGTTTACCACTCTTTACTGGTGCGATAAACTGTTCCTTTAAAAAGAGCAACCAACTCCTGATCCTGATTGGTGATTCTCACTTCGTAAATACCCGTTTTGTTGGTTTGTGATAATTCCCTGGCCTCAGCGGTGATCACATCACCTGCTCTTAAGGGCTTAATGTGCGAAATAGAGGTTTCTATACTCACCGATTGAACCCCGTAACCATTGCTGGCGAAAGCCAAGGCACTATCTGCCAAGGAATAAGTGATACCTCCATGAGCTATCGCAAAACCGTTGGTCATCTCTTTTCTCAGTTGCATCTTAAGCCGGCAATAACCCGGCTTCTCTTCCAACCGCTCTATCCCCAGCCATTTGCTGAAAGCGTCATTGTTATACATCAGATCAACTATCTGTTGAGCTGTTTTCATGATTTCCTTTCTTCTATGGAGGCCGCTGCCGAACGTTCAATCATGGATATGATAGTATCCAGAACGATGCTAAAGTTGTGCCTGTCTGTAATCTTTTCTTCGGATAACTGGGACTTAAAGAGTGCCCGATTGCGCAGATCTTCAAAAACGACCGGGCTATCTGCAATTTCTTTTATCCCTTCCGAATTGAGTTGATCCGCTTGAGCCATTTCTTCATAGTTGTCTACTTTTTCACGTATCACCTCATCAGCCATCTGATGGGACACCATCTCTACGGGTATGCCTGCCGCAATAAAAGCATTAATGAGAATGACGGCAGAGTCTACCAAAGCCTCGTGTTCCTCTTCGGTAAAATCATCTGCCAGATTGGTAAGATATCCCATCATTACCGGTTGATCTTCCAATACCTGCACTATTAACTTGCCTTGCTCTTCTGCTTTCATAGCCTCATAGTCCGCTATAGCTTCAGCAACGAAATCTTTATTGGGATGTTTCATTTTTCGATTAAAACTGCAAAGTTATGAAAAGCACTCAGGGCTTGTTCTGTCCCCAGAAACCAGAATACTTTTCCAATTCCAGGTTTCCCCAAACCCTACACTGGCAAGCTAATCTCAGGCCTTTTCCTTCTGTATGTGGCGGAAAATTCAATCGCCATTTTTCTACTTTGGTTTTGGCACTTACCACTCCTTTTATCTCCAGGGCACAGGTACCACAGGTTCCCATTCCTTTGCAATTGAAAAAATTAGCCTTGCCATTATACGGTGAAAGGTGGTGTTTCAGTAGCTCTTTGCGCAGGTTGCTTCCTTTTTCCGACTTAATAGTATTTCCTTTAAAGGATATGGTTACTTCATTATTGCTCACCGTAAAAACTCTTTCCTTCCCGCGACATTTTTCTCAACAGAGGACTGCATCGATAACGGTCTTCCAGGTATTCGTTGTGTAAGCGATCCAGCGTTTCCACACAATGCGTTATGCCATTTTCGTCTGCCCATTTCAAAAGCCCTTTGGGGTAATTAACTCCCTTGGTCATAGCCAGATCAATGTCATCCCTGCTAGCTATATTCAGATACAAAGCATCTGCTGCTTCATTGATCAACATAACTAAAATTCGCCACAGAATGTTTTCACCCAGTTCCCGGTCTCTATCAGGCCCAGGTTTTTCAGCTCCCTCTCTGTAATCGTAGAAGCCACGTCCGGTTTTACGACCCAGCCAACCGGCCTCTACCATTCTTTTTTGTGTGAAATTGGGTTTGTAGCGTGGGTCGTAATAGAATTCTTTAAATACCGATTCTGTAACGGCATAATTTACATCGTGACCAATAAAATCCATGAGGGTAAACGGTCCCATGCGAAAACCGCCCAGCTCGGTCATGGCCCAATCGATAGTGGCAGGCTCGGCCAGACCTTCTTCGTAAATCCTTACTGCTTCCCCGTAAAAAGGACGGGCCACCCTATTAACAATGAAGCCTGGAGTGTCTTTAGCCAAAACCGTAACTTTTCCCCAGCTATCAATTAGCTCCCTGGCTTGCTCTACTATTTCAGCATTGGTGCTTACTGCAGGAATAATCTCTACCAGGGGCATTAAAGGTGCAGGATTGAAAAAATGAATGCCTATTACCCGGCCTGCATCTTCAATTGCCGATCCGATAGAAGCAATAGAGAGGGAAGAAGTGTTGGACGCCAGAATGCAATCGTCCGGGGCTATTTCCGAAAGGTTTTTGAAAAGCTCTTTTTTGATCTCGAGATTTTCTATAATAGCCTCGATGATCAGTCCACAATCATCGAAGTGGTTTAAGGAAGAGGTATAATCTATGCGGTTTACTATTTCGCGGTCTTGCCCTGTTTTTAATCTTCCTTTTTCTACCAAACGGGCCAAGATTTTTTCATGCCCTTGCCTGGCCTTCTCTATAGCCGTACGGCTGTTGTCGCACAATACTACTCTATGACCATTCTGAGCCGCTATCTGGGCTATGCCTGAGCCCATTGCTCCAGCTCCTATTATTCCTATTTTCATGATAGTTGATTCGTTAAATTGTTAATTGGTTAACTTGTGGATTGATTGCATTAATGCGTTTCTGTTTTTCTTTTCTTTAAGTAAGAGATATAGCCATTGATCAATCTTAGCACTTCTCCATGTAATGCTTTAAGCTTTATAAAGTCATCATTAATCAAATATTTACAATCTTGTGCTGTAGTTAAATGATCCAATGTCTCTTCAAGAGATCCTCTTGCCTGCCTACAAAACTGGATATTTTCCTGGTAGTGAAACCTCCCATGACCCTCTGCAATATTGGCTGTGACACTTCTAGAAGATCTGATAAGCTGAGAGGTAAGAAGAAATTTTTCTTCTACGGGAAAGCTTTTGACTAATTCAAAGATTTGATTTCTTAAGTTTCTCGCCTCTTTCCAGCAATCGAGATCAGTAAAAGTTTTCATTTCAACCAATTAACTAATTTCTAATCTCCCTTAAAAACAGGTTTCCGCTTCTCTAAAAAAGCTTTAACCCCCTCTTCATAATCATGGGTTTGCCCGGCTAAAGACTGGTATTTGTCTTCTTCTTTTAGCTGTTGATCCAGGCGATTAAGATAAGTTTGGTTGAGTAGTTTTTTGGTATAGGCCAGAGCTTTGGTAGGCATCTGGCTCAGTGTTTTTGCTATTTTGAAGGATTCTTCGGCAAAAACCTCATCTTCAAAAACCTTATAGAGCATCCCCATACGTTCAGCTTCAGCAGAGGTCACTTTATCACCCAACATCATCAAGGCCGATGCTTTTTGAAGACCGATCAGCCTGGGTAAAGTGTAGGTGCCCCCGCTATCAGGGATCAGGCCAATTTTGGAGAACGCCTGAATAAAAGAAGCCGAATGAGCAGCCACTACCACGTCCCCGGCAAAAGCAATATTAGCTCCTGCCCCGGCAGCTACTCCATTTACCGCACATACAATGGGTTTTTCCAATTCCCGCATTTGGGTGATGATGGGATTGTAGTGCTCACTAACTATCTTACTTAATTCCGGGCCTTGAGGGTCTATGGCTTCCTGCAGGTCCTGCCCGGCACAAAAGGCCTTCCCCGAACCCGTTACATAAACACAGCGTATCTCAGAACTTAAAGAAGCTTGTTGGAGTTGCTCCTGAAAGGCCAGAGCCATTTCGCGCACAAAACTGTTGTATTTATCAGGGCGATTAAAGGTGATCTTTAATACTCCTTCCCTTTTTTCGGAAATAATGAATTCGGACATAAATATTAAATATGGTTTTGCCTCAAATTTATGAACCTAATCCTGTTTGGTGTTAAATACACTTGAAATAATCGAAAGGTTCCTGGCAGTTTGTGCACTTATAAAGGGCTTTGCAGGGCGTAGAACCAAACTGACTTACCATGGTAGTTTCCTGGGAACCACAATGTGGGCATTGTACCTGTTTGGGTTTTCCAAATAAGACCGATTTATCAGCAGAAGAGCCTTCAGGAGGAGCAATTCCATATTCTCTCAATCTTTCCTTGCCCTTATCCGTCATCCAATCAGTGGTCCAGGGCGGGGAAAGAACGGTTTGTACTTCAACATTATCTAATCCTTCCTGAAGTAACTTCCCCTTGATATTCTGTTCGATCTCGTTCATGGCCGGACAGCCGGAATAGGTAGGGGTAATTTTAACTACCGGATGATCTCCTGCGAGATCCACTTCTCTTACCACTCCCATGTCTACCACTGTCAATACCGGTATCTCAGGGTCGGTAACCTCTTCCAGCCATTGCCATATTTGATCTTCCTTAGTTTTCATTGTTGATTGGTTGATTTGTTAACTGGTAAACTCTACTAATTAACAAATCAACCCGTTAACCAAATTACCACTCCGCCTCAGGGTGCATCCGCGGCAGATGCTGCATTTCGGCCAAAATATAACCGAGATATTCACTGTGTTCTCCCTGTTTGCCTCCGCTTTGCATCCAGTCGTCTTGCGGTTTTTTCAGAGTAGCCACATCCAGTATTTCAGCAACTTTTTGGTGCCACTGTTCTTTAATGGGAGCCAGATCTACTGCTACACCCTCTTCGATCAGCTTTTGATCGATCTCATCCATGGTAAACATCTCTCCCGTCCACATCCATAGATCATCGATGGACTTTTGAACGCGCTGATGGCTCTCTTCGGTGCCGTCACCCAAACGGATAATCCACTCGGCACTCCACTGGGCGTGATAAGTGATCTCTTTAATCGCCTTTTGAGCTACGGCCTTTAAGTGATCATCTTTACTGTTGAGAAGCTCTGTGTAAAAGAAGTAGTTGTAGGTGTCAAATAAAAACTGGCGGGCCAGGGTATCGCCCCAGTCCCCGTTGGGAAGTTCCAGTATCAGCAGATTGTAATATTCAGTTATATCCCTGAAAAAGGCCACTTTATCTTCGGTATAGCTTTCTCCTTTCTGCCGGGCAGCATATTGCAATAACATGCGCGCCTGGCCAAGGTGATCGAGAGCTATGTTGGAGAGAGCAATATCCTGTTCTAATACGGGACCATGGCCACACCATTCGGCCAACCTGTGCCCCAGGATAAGGGCATTATCGCCTAAACGCAAGGTATAGTGAAGTAGTTCTTTTTGCAATTTTCGACTTTGTTATCTCAGTTTAAATATGTCCTACCTCATCGGGTATATCGTAAAAAGTGGGATGGCGATATACTTTATCGTCAGCTGGGGTAAAAAGCGGCTCTTTTTCATCGGGGCTGGAAGCGGTTATGGCTTCGGATTCCACTACCCAAATGCTTATACCTTCACTCCTGCGGGTGTAAACATCGCGGGCATTTTTAATGGCCATCTGAGCATCCGGAGCGTGGATACTGCCTACGTGCTTATGACTTAACCCATTGCGAGAGCGGATAAATACCTCCCAGATCATCCAGTTGTCTTTGTTTTCTTCCGACATATCTCTTATTGTAATCTCTTTCTTTTTTAGTACAAACCTATGCCGCGCTTTGCTTGCTGTGCTCGGCTTGTTTACGGGCGTAGACATTGGCGGCTTCTCTTACCCATTTGCCTTCGGCATGGGCTTTGTTACGGGCATCCATACGCTGTTTATTGCATTTGCCCTTGCCGCTGATCACATCATAAAATTCTTCCCAGTCGATCTCACTGTGGTCGTAGTGACCTCTTTCTTCATTCCATTTCAGTTTCGGATCGGGTATGGTGAGGCCCAGGAACTCGGCCTGGGGAACGGTTTTATCGATAAACTCCTCGCGCAGTTCGTCATTGGACTTACGCTTGATCTTCCATTTCATACTTTGAGCTGAGTTGGGCGAATGATCATCGGTAGGGCCAAACATCATCAGCGAAGGCCACCACCAACGGTTAAGGGAATCTTGCGCCATTTTCTTCTGGGCTTCTGTTCCGCGCACCAGCGTCAGCAAAATTTCATAGCCCTGGCGTTGGTGAAAGCTTTCTTCTTTGCAAATGCGAACCATGGCCCGGGCATAAGGCCCGTAAGAAGTGCGGCACAACATTACCTGGTTGGCAATAGCAGCTCCGTCTACCAGCCAGCCAATGGCTCCTATATCGGCCCAGGTGGGAGTGGGATAATTGAAGATGCTGGAATATTTGGCTTTGCCATCTAAAAGGTCTTTTACTAAAGCCTGACGGTCGGCCCCTAAAGTTTCTGCCGCTGAATAGAGATATAAACCATGACCGGCTTCGTCCTGCACTTTGGCCAGAAGGGCTACCTTTCTGCGTAAAGAGGGCGCCCTGGTAATCCAATTGGCTTCGGGAAGCATCCCTACTACTTCAGAATGGGCATGCTGGCTGATCTGGCGGATCAGGGTTTTGCGATATTTTTCCGGCATCCAGTCTTTGGGCTCTACTTTGTTTTCAGCGTCTACGTATTGTTGAAAGCGCTCTTCTAAACTCAATTCTTTCGTCATGGCTTTTTATTTTTTTGGGCGACAGTTTACAAAGATAATCATCAAGTGTTAAACATATACTCCACCATGATTGTTCCTTAGGGCTGTGAAAGTTACTTTTGCCAAAATTGATTTACAACATGCTTAATTTTTTCAAGAAGGCTTCTTCCCCTAAAAAATCCCTTTTTACCAATGAGAAAAAGCAAGGCCGACCAAAATTCCATACTTTAAGGGTTAATGATATAACCCGGGAAACGGAAGATTGTGTTTCGGTAGCTTTTGAAGTTCCGGCTGAGCTAGAGAACGATTACCGTTTTATTCCCGGCCAGTACCTCACCCTGGAAACGGAGATTGACGGTGAAAAGGTAAGAAGGAGTTACAGCCTTTGTTCGAGCCCTTTAGACGGGGAATTAAGAGTAGCTATTAAAAAAGTTGAGTATGGCCAGTTTTCGAGCTGGGCTAATGAAAAACTGAACGTAGGAACGGAAATGGAGGTGATGACGCCTGACGGTAATTTTTACACCGAACTGAAGGCTGATCATAAAAAAAATTACGTGGCTTTTGCAGCTGGTTCGGGTATTACTCCTGTATATTCCATTATGAAATCGGTTTTGGAAATGGAGCCTAACAGCACCTTTACACTGTTTTACGGCAATAAAACCAGCCATTCGGTTATTTTCAGGGATAAAATTGACGGGCTTAAAAACCGCTATATGAACCGCCTGGAAGTGCACCATGTGTTGAGCCGTGAAGACCAGGGTACAGACTACCTGAAGGGGAGGATTGACGAGGCCAAGTGTATGCACTTTTCGGAAAAGTTCTTTGATGCTGAAAAGGTGGATGCCTTTTTCCTTTGTGGACCGGAAGCCATGATCAATTGTGTAAGCGATACCCTGCAGAAAATAGGAGTAGATAAATCGAAGATCCACTATGAGTTGTTTACTTCTCCCAGCCAGAGTCTGGCTCATAAAACCAAAGCTTCCTCTGATAAAAAAGACGGTAAGCTAATGTCTGATGTGACAGTGATCCTGGATGGTGATGAGACTCATTTTACCATTAGTTCTGACGGTGATTCCGTTCTGGATGCTGCTCTGGATGCCGGGGCAGATGTTCCTTATGCCTGTAAAGGAGCGGTATGTTGTACCTGCCGGGCCAGGGTACTGGAAGGTTCGGTGGAAATGGAGATGAATTATGCCCTGGAAGATGATGAGGTGGAAGACGGTTATGTATTGACTTGCCAAAGCCATCCCACCAGCAAAAAATTGGTGGTGAGTTATGACGAATAAACTAAGGTTCCAGGGTCATGTCCACGTGCCAGACACCAAAATCCGGATAGGGCTCTGAAATTGTTTTAAAGCCAAAGCTTTGATAAAAAACTTCGAGATAGGTTTGGGCCTGAATTTTTAAGGTCTGGCCGGGGTATTGTTTCCTGGTTTTTTCAACCGCCTCAGCAAAGAGTTTTCGCCCGTATCCTTTATCCCGGTGATCCTTATCTACAGCCACCCGGCCGATGGAAGGTTCATCGTATATTTCTCCCGGGGCTACCAGGCGGGCGTAAGCCACCAGTTTGCCGTTCTCATATCCGAGTATGTGTTGTGAGTTTTGGTCGTGGCCATCCGCTTCCTGATAAGCACAATGCTGCTCCACCACAAACACTTTTATCCTTAAGTCCAGGCAGGCGTAAAGCTCATCCCGGCTGAGTTCTCCCCACTTTTTAACTTGTATTTCCATAGGCTTAAAAGTAAAAAGCCCCGGCCGAACAATCGAACCAGGACTTTTTTGAGAAAGAAGCCTTTTATAAAGTCAGCCCGATGGCTATAGAAGCCATATTGTAATTGGGTCCCCTGTCTTCCTGGAAAAAGCTGTTCAGATCGTATTTAGCGGTAATCTTAAAGCTATCAAAACCTAGCTGGGCCATGAGGCCGTAACGGAATTGGTTGGTAAAGAAATCTCCATCTGTATCTTCTTCCACTTCCTGGTTCAGGGCATTCTTGAAATCGATTTTACGATCAAAATCAACGCGAACGCCTGCATAGCCCCCCAGTCCCAGGGTAAAAGCATCATCGGTTTTACCTACATCACTAAAGTCGAGCTGGAACATTACCGGTACATTGAAATAGGTCATCAAATATTTGGATCTTGTAACCTGCTTTTCGTTATCGCTAGCAAAAAAGGCCAGGCTATCGGTTGTTTGCAAGGTATTGTCTCCCTTTAGCCTGAAGTTGTGCCAGGAAATTTCCAGTCCGTACTTGAGGTACCACTTGCTGTAAGGGTTGCCCAGGCGGGTCTTCCAGCCTGCTCCCAGTTCAAATTGGGTGGACTTCCATAGGTTGAGTTCTGCCGGGTCGTTCACTACAATAAATTGCCCGTCTTCCATTTGGACGTTGAAACCAAAATTAATGTCGAAATAGCCGGTGGTTGTTTTGATCTTTTTGCGCTTGCGGTCACCTGACCCCGGAGAGAGGCTGTCATTACCATCATCATCGTCTTTAAACCTGAAGGCAAAAGGTTTGTCTCCTTCTTTTCCTTCGTGGATCTCTATACCATCGTCTGAAATGATGATCTTTCGGCTCCTTCTTATGGTATCAGTCTTTGTATTGGTATCAGGAGCTTTAGACTTGGGAAATGGAGGTACGGGCGGTACCGGTGGTACGGGTCTACCTGCTTCAATATTGGCTTCATATTGTTCTTCCCAGGCTTCCATTTCAGCCTCGTATTTTTCTTCCCAGGCCTCCCATTGTGCTTCGTAATTTTCGCCCCATAACTCCATTACATCTCCCAGCAGCTCCATGTTTTCTTCGGTGCGTTCATTTATCATCTCCCGCATTTCTTCGGCTTCTTCGGCTGTTATCTCTCCGTTGGCTTCTTGTTTATCAATCTGGGCCAGCATCTCCTGTCTTTGTCTTTGAATGGCGGCAGCCGTTTCCGAGATCTCTCTTACTACTTTGTTCAGATCGAGGCTGGATAAGCTGTTAAGGTTTTCTAATTCTATAGTTACACTGTTTTCCAGCACTTTTATTTCAACGTCTTTGTTATTGGTGGTATCACTCTGAGCCTGTAGGCCCATTACTCCCAAGGTGAGGAGACCGCACATTATCGTTTTTTTCATCACTATCAATTATTTATACTTTTTGTATTGCTATTCAACATTTATTTGAGGTTCTTCCACCTCAGGTTGTGTGGTTGGCTCCGGCATGCTCTCCATAGTTTCTTCCAGCTCCCGGGCCCAGTTCTCCATGCTCTCGCCAAAAATTTCCATTTGCTCTGCAAATGCCTCCATGCTTTGGGCAAAGACTTCCATCTGGCTTTCCACCATTTCTTCCTGCCATTGCATCGACATATCTTGAAACTGGTTCTCGGGAAATGATCTTTCCATTTTTTCTTTCAATGCTTTTATTCCTTCCCGGGTTTGATCGAATTGTGTTTCTATTTTCTGTTTGGTCAGTTTATCTTTTTCTCCGGATTGGGCCCAGCAACCCAAACCTGATAAAAGAAGGGCTAGCACAATGAGGTTGCGTTTTATCATTATTGTTTGATTTATTTGTTAAACAGTTTTCCGAGATTGAGATTGAGTTCCAGTTGAGGTTTTCCCTTTGTTTTGGGCAGCTCTACCGGCTCTCCGTTTACAATATTGTTCAATTGGGTACCGGCATAGGCCAGTAGCCTTTCTGTAAATTCGGGCTCCGGGATTTCTCCGTTTTTCTCTTCTGCATATAGTCTTCCGGTAGTAGATGCGGTGTTGTATTTCAACCTGATCTTTATCTTTTTAGACTTCTCCATTTCCTGATCAATTTCATCTACATCCAGACGGGTATCGGCAAAGAGGGGAAAGTCGGTTTCCAAATCTTCTTCATCGGCTACGGGAAGCTGGTTGCTCACCAGATAGCGACTGTTTTTATTCACCTTGACAGGGCGTATGATTTCAATTGTTTCTACAGGACGCTTTTCCTTTTCTTCTTGTATTTCTGTTGCTGTGGGCTCGGCATTCCCCTGTTTGTTTTGATTGTCCCTTACCTGTTCCTGTGATTTGTTATTGGGAGTAGGATCACTAAAAACCGGGGTGTAAAAATAAAGCCAGCCGGACAGGCCTATAAGAAGGCTTACAGAGGCAGCCCTCAGGGCAAACCAACCACCAAAACCACGGGATTCCGGGTTGATCTCTGAGGTTATCTGCTCCCATACTTTATCAGAGGGTTGGGTTTTGTGTTTCTCCAGTCTCTCCTGAAATAATTCGTCTATGGGGTGTTGCTCTTTCATTTTTCTCTGTACAATAATTCGTTATTCTGTAGTTTTTGCTGTAGCTGTTGTCTTGCCTTGCTCAACTGCGATTTTGAGGTATTCTCTGATATTCCCAGTTTTTCGGCAATTTCTTTATGCCCGTAACCTTCAAGGGCAAAGAGGTTAAAAACCGTCCGGTAGCCCAGGGGTAATTCACTTATAAGCTGCAACAGATAGTCAGAATCTATTTTTTCCTGCAATTGCTCGTGGGCTACCTCCCGGTGGTTTTCTTCTTCTATCTCCACAAAAAGGTTTTTCTGGTAGCGGATATAATTCAAAGATTCATTTACCATTATCCTGCGTATCCATCCTCCCAGGGGGCCTTTGCCGGAAAACTGGTCTATTTTTCTAAAAACTTTGATAAATGCATTGGACAATACTTCTTCTGCATCTTCGGTTGTTTTCACATAGCGCCTGCATACACTCAGCATTTGGGGAGCAAATCTTTCGTACAACTCTCTTTGAGCGGCTTGATTTCCTCTTTTGCACTGTTTTACCAGCTTACTTTCTTGTGTGGGCAGTTTTACCAGCTTTCCCATTTTTAGGTTAAAGGCTTTGTACTAATGACAACTTTTCATCGTCCGGAGGTTGTCTCGCAACCTGAATCTTTTTCTCAAAAATAGCTAATACCCTGAATAACAGAAACAAAAAACCCTTCCGCTAGGCGGAAGGGTCGGGGGAAACTACGGTTAGTAGACTACTCTTACCGTGTTATTATAACGCGTTGTGACTCATTTTCTGATACGATGAGGTATAAACCTGGTTTTAAATTATCTATAGGTATCGCAACTACTTCATTTTTGGAGATGGTTTGTTCCCTTACAATCCGCCCACTGGCATCAATAAGCCGGAGGTTTTGTTTTTCTATATGACCGGATTTAACAAATATTTCATCCCGGGCCGGATTAGGGTAAATTTCCAGCAAACGGAGAGCCTCATTCTCCGGTAATCCAATGGGCTGTACTATAGTGGTTTGGGCAACATTGGTGAAGATGGGGGGCTGGAAATCAAAATAGATCTGGGCATCGTTTTCTACTACCGCTCCTATACCCAGGCTTGGATCAACTCCCAGGCTGAAGCGGATGTAACCCTGGCTTCCTGCCATATCCACACTGCTGTCGGGCAAAAGGATGTTGTTGAACTCCCAGGTAAGCAGTTTGCCGTCTATCCTGAGTTCATAGGGGTGGCTGGCAGAGATCATTTCCAATTGGTCAGCATATAAGCTGGTCTCGAGGGTATCCCTTATTACTACACGGTAAGCGGTATCATTACCGGTATTCTGAAAGCGTATGTGATATTCCAGACGATCGGTACCCGGAGCCGCCTCTTCCTTGGAAACTCTTTTGTCGTTGGGGTCATAGGCTCCCACTACTTCCTGAACTATAGTGGAAGAATTGTTGGCCGTGTTGGTTTCTCCGCTGGCTGCATGAACACTTGAGGTAAAATATATCGAATCGCCTATATCTACTATTGCGGGATCGATTTTTACCCGCATAAGACTGGAGAAAACGTCAAAACTGGCCATAGAAGGAATAGTCCAGGTATACACATTGTTGTTTTGTGAAGAGTAATTCGGGTTGGCATTAACTATTTGTAAGCCGGCAGGAATGGTGAGGTCTACGGTTACATTGGTCTCGTTTGTCGGTCCCACATTCAAGACTTCCAAACGGTAATATTCGTGAAAACCAAAGCGGGCTCTCCATCCAACGAGACCGGTTACCTGGGAAACAAGATCTGGATTAGTGGTATTGAGTTCTGCCGCTATATCGTACTGAACACTTTGGTTAGCCCCAAGGCTCATTGGAGCGGTATTGTTACAGCCAGATGTTACTACATTCTGATGTACAGCTTTTGTGTATTGAACGTTTCCAATGGTATACGTGCCAGGGAATAACCCTACAGAATAATTCCCCCAGGAATCGGTAGTCACCTGAATATTTCCCGGATTAATCTCCATAATAGCTGCACCAATACCTGTCTCTCCTGCTGTAAGCTGGCAATCGGCATTTACATCATGAAATATGTTACCGCTAATGGACGCAAAATTTCCGGCTGATGCCATTACACCGTTATAAGTAACACCTCCCAGTTGGGTGAAGGTACCCGCTGCGTATAACAGGTTGCCATCAGTAGCTAATGTCCCTACAGATCCTACACCGTTGGGAGCATTTGGAAGTAGGGTAAGGCTTTGCCCATCAAAGCTAGCCATAGAAACTCTACTGGTATTGGGCCCGAAATATCCGCAGAGATAAAATTTGTTGTCTAAATAGGCATGATCTAAGATAATGAAGTTGTTGGGCAGGGCAGATATCAGATTAACGGAGTCGTTCTCAATTCTGTGAATCCTGTAGTTGCCAGACCAACCGTTTTCAAAACCGTAAAGCTTTTGTCCGTCAGTTACAACATAAGCAAACCTTAAATTAGTTATAGAAGAATTATAAAATTTATTGGCGGCAAACGACCAATTGGTACCATCGTATTTAAAGAGATTAACCGTTATTGTCGATAAGGATGAATCACTCGTAAGTACATATAGATCTCCCCCGAGTTCCAACACTTGCACTCCTTGTTCGAGGGCACCATTGAAATTTACATCCGGCAGTACAGTCCAGCTATTTCCGTCAAAAACAGCGGCAATGTAATTTCCGGGAAGAGTGGGATTAAAATTTCCCGCAACCACCAGGTTGCCATTAACTACTTCCAGATCGCTAAACCATGTTCCGCTGGGTAAGGCTACGCTACTCCAGGTGCTACCATTAAAGGCTAGCAATTCATCATTGAAAAGGGCATATATTTTTCCCTGGTAACCAATAATATCCATTAAAAAGGAATTATGCGATGAAAAGCTATAGATTGGCAGTTGGCTCCAGGAAGATCCATTCCATCTATTTACTTCCAGGTTGATGATTCCGCTAACACGTTTTGTTGCACCGACATAAAGGTTGCCATTATACGTTGTGGAAGTAATAGGTTGTGCTGCGGAACCACCAGGATATATTCCATTTGCCAATGGTATCCAGCTTTGGGCATTGGCTGTTATTGCCAAAAATGCGGTCAGTAATATTAGTATTAATCGTTTCATCTTTAAATTGATTTTTTTCTGTTATTAGAGAATTGCTTATCACTTAGTAAGACCAAAGAGGTCAACAGAATGCTGCTTTACTCGCCTGGATTTTTATTGAAATTATTTAAAGTATTGTTAGGATGAGTATTTGAAGTATCTACTCTTTTTATTGAATCAGAATTTTTTAACCGACTTATTCCGATCTCAAACAGTAAAGACCTTTTACTAGTTAGTCCATCAACCTGATCCGATTCAAATTGAGCGCGGTAGCTGAAGAGTTACCGGTAAAACAATGAAATCTCCTTCAAAGCTATATACCATTACTGTTTGCGAAGTTTAAGTATGAACCTTCTGATAAAATTTTTTCTTTGTATTAATTGTGCCTTTCTTATATCTGTAAGTAAGCCATTTATTTCAAGCAACTATCACAAACTTCAGAGATTATATCAGATTTATAATCGTCAATTAATTCATTTAGCTTTTCAACTTTTTTCCTGCAAGTATCACATTCTTTTACTGTCATAGTTATATATTTTCAGGTTATATAAATAAAGACCTGAAAAAAAATTATCACGCTGCATATATTCTTTCTTTTTACAATCATTTTATTGAACGTCCCTTTTCATTGAGTATAAAGAAGCCATGTTTATTATAGAGCCATAAGCACAAATTATATTAGTCAGGTAGTTGTTTATCCTATTCTGAAAAGAAACCTACTTTTTCTAAAGTAGATCGATCAGGATTAAGAACATAAAATATCTTATTGTCAACCAGAGGGACTTTTCTTGAGTATTTTTGATGAAAGTTGTATCCTATAATAGCAAATTGTTTATTGTTTTCTTCATATGCTTTCATAACTTTTTCTATGTTTTCAGGTATTCTACATCTATCTTTTCTTCCAATGGTCAGAATTTCATTTTTTGTCATGTAATTAATTTGATATTGAAGAAATTCATTGGTGCTATAGACATATTTAATATTTTGATTATGTAATATGTGAATCAGTTTTTTCATTATTTTTTCATCACTTTTAATTCTACTATCAATTTTAGTTATCGACATATTAACAAAAGAATAATTTTTAAAGTTAGTTACTGTATATATTCCAATTATAACTGTTACAATTAAAGATATTATTAAAGATCTCTTTACGTTTCTATTTTTCATCTTGGCAAATGAAGAAACCATCATCATGAGAGCGAAACCAAAAAACGGCAGCAGATATCTTGGATGAGATTTGACAAAAAAACCTGTAAGTGAAAAAACTGTAGAAATAAGAAAGATAAAACTATAGTCTCTTTTTCTTTTTACAATAAAGTCATAAATCGTCCAAAAAGAAAATGCTAAGCATACAATTAAAAACCACTTGGAAAAGTCGTGATTATTGGGATCGTAAGTAGTTTTTAAAAAATAATTCCCCCCCAGGTTATCAAGCAAGGTTTCCGGTAATTGATCCATCTGACCAAGCCTGTCCGCAAAATTTGGTTTAGGTGTATGCCATGCTACATAAATATCAGATTTTAAATAGGTAAGTATACAAAAAGCCGTTATAGCGCTAAGTGTAAGGGCAATAAGCGATTTTACAATGTTTCTGCGCGAATCCTTTTGAGTTGACAAAAAAAACACGATTATCGGTATTAAGCCTGGAACCCACAAAGGTTGTGATTCATAAATGACCACTAATAAGGCTCCGGTTATTAACCACAAATAAAGCTTAGTGTTATTTTTATTCTTTATGAGCAAGAATATTATTAGTGATGTGAAAAAGAAACTGGTCAAATAACCTCCTCTTGCCTTAAGTGACCACACCAACCAGGTTGGAGAAAGAATTAAAACGGTGATAAATAGAAAAACCAACCATTTATTGTGCTTTAATAAACTTGAAAATGATAAAGCAATAAAAATTACCGCGCTTAACCACAACAGAAGCATTGGTATTTTAATAGCTAAAGCAGATGTGCCAAAAATCAGTATGCCCAGGCTAATTAAAGCTGCTTCAAAAAAAGCTAGTCCATATTTTTGACCATAAAAATAAAAGGGCATTTTTCCTTCTATAATATCAATACCCATCAATCCTACTATGGCTTCATCACCATCAATAAAAAAAACATTAGTATTAATAAAAAGGAACCGGGATAATAGCGATACTGCAACAACATATAATATTATTATTGTATCGTTTTTGAAATTTATGATTTTCAACATTAATTCTTTTATAAGTAGTTAGGTGATGTTTTATACCTAAGCCTTATAAAGAAAGATTGGGTGAAAATGCTATTTGCTGCATTTCCAAACCAATTATTATTGTTGAATTATTTATAGACCCTTTTTTAAAGGGAAAACATGTTTATTGACTATTTATTGAACAATTAATTTATATGTGCTTTGTTGTGACCTTAAATAATAAATTCCTTTTACCAATCGATCCAGATGATAAATTTTTATTTCTTCCGGTCTCAATATAAATTTATCTACTTTTTGTCCTGAATTACTGATCAATTCTACTTCTATCGCTTTTTTTCCTTTCCAGTTCAAATTTATATAAGTCGATGAAGGGTTAGGAAACACTTCCAGCAAATTTTCTTTTTGGTGCTCCTTAATACTGAAGCCTGCTACAATAACTGTTTTGGCCTTGTTAGTATATACCGGAGTTTGATAATCAAAGTAGATCTGTGCTTCATTGACAATGGTATCGCCTATCCCCAAACTGGGGTCGAGACCGGCTGAAAAATTTAAATATCCCTGGCTTCCTAAAAAATCTACATTGCTGTGAGGTAATAAAATGCTGTCAAACTCCCAGATCAATACATTATTTACTACCGAGAGCCTGTAAGGATGACTGGCTGAATTGATCACAACCTTGGTTATAGGCAAGCTTAGATCAAGGGTATCTACCACCGTAACCTTGTAAGCCGTATCATTTCCCAGGTTTTGAAAACGGATATGATAATCTACCTGCTTGGTGCCGGGCAATATCTGGCTGGCACTGGCTTGTTTATCATTGGGATCATAAGCTGCTACAACCTTTAACTTTATAGTATCGCCATTATCCCTCAAATCCATATCCCCGTTTACCGGATCGAGATAAGAAACCCATGTAAGAATATCTCCTATGTTATTAGTAGCCGTATCTACTTTGGCCTGAAAAATAATACTCTTTTCTTCAAGCGGTTGAAGGTTTAAAAAGTTATAGATATAAGTATTTCCCGATATTGAAGAAGGAGAAGGGATACTGGATACATTACTTAAACTTGGCGGTACCGCTACATTTACCACTACATTATTGAGAGTAGTATTTCCCGGATTGCCAATATCTACTTTGTACTTCTCGGTAAATCCCTGGCGGGCCCGGTTCCCGATAAAAGCCGACATATAGGTTTGCCCGTCAATGGGTACAGGGTTATATAAACCTATATCCTGAGTAATAACCTGTCCATTTACTATGTTTATCGGACTGGGTAAATTGCAGTTAGATATTACGTTTTTAGCAATGCTCTTGGGAATAAAGACGGTATCATAATAATATGGTCCCGGAGAAAGGCCAAAAGAGTAATGGCCCACCAAGTTGGATATAGTATTGCCCTCCAGGCTATCCAGGCTGATCAAAACGTCTCGCATAAGCGGTTCCGTAAAATCTGGAGAGCAATCCATATTGGAATCGTAATAGGTAATTCCCTCCAGGATGGCAAAATTAGCCTGGGTTCTGAAAGCGCGATTGTAATTTACTCCATTATAGGGCGCGTTAAAATAAGAGAACGTACATATCTGATTATTAAAAACCGATGCCGTGTATACTGTAGGTGGGTTTACAATATTGGTGATTGACGCTCCGTCAAAACGGTACAGTCTCGGTGCTAAAAGAGAGGAATCCCCGAATAGATAGATTTCTCCGTTATACTCCAGCCAGTCCCTGTTATCATATGCTATATCTCCCCCGTAATAAGCCGTATCGTTGTTTGAAATAAGAAATAATGATCTGTTTAAAGTGAAATATATATTATTATTATATGAAAATACTAAAGACGATGACGATAATTGACCCGGAAGAATGGTTATACCGGATACAGTGCTAACCGGGCTTACCCAGTTACCCCCTACCAGCTGCAAAACATTAGTAGTGTCTATTCTCACACTATTGGTGTCTCCTACAGTTACATAATATTCATTATTAAAGAATTCTGCATCATAGGCTTCATCATAGAGTGGAGGAAAAGCCGGAAGATTGGTAAAATTGTTTCCGTCATAAGTAAAGGCATCTTCAAGAAAAGGCCCACCATTGTAGGTGAAATCCCCGGCTACGAAAAGCTCTCCGTTTAGGACTTCCATGACATCAATATCACCCGAAAAGGCAGGCAGTAGTTTATTCCAGCCGGTATTGTCATAAACATATATCCCTTCTTCCGTAGTATTAGAATCAATGCTGCTTACAGCTACATATATTTTGGATTTATACGCAGCTATTCCCCTGACTTCAAAAGAGAACGGGCCACCCGGAGGAATAATGGAAAAAGAAGGAAGAGGGGTCCAGGTAGCACCATTCCATATTTGGACGGAAAGAATATTGTTTACAGGAAAGTTAGTGCTGTCTACATAGGCTACATACAAAAAATTGGTGTCTGCAAAAGACTTTACCGCCTCCCCTCTGGCATTAACAGGTAAGCCATTTCCCATAGTATTCCAAACAATATTCTGAGAAAAGCAGCTCGTTCCCCCCAAGATGAATACAATTAGTAATAGTTTTATTTGCTGCATGACTATTTATTTTTTTGTGGTAATTCAAATTTTATAATGGTAGATAAACTGATAGAGAAGTCTTTTGGTCTCCACGAAACTACATCTTCTCTGAGAAAATCCTGGTAATATTCCCTGTAAGACGGTTCCAGTGCTATGTAAATATTTTTTCTGAGGCGGTACATTAGTCCCAGGCGTAATTGCAGGCTGTTGATACTCGAGTTGAAAAAGTTGTCGGAGCTGTTGTTTAGTTCTAATGTAGTAGGGTCAACCGATTTAGCCGACTGATTCAGCAAAAAGGTGAAGTTATGAATCCCTTCTGCGCTCAATATCCATCTTTCGCTCAGGGGGTATTCATAATAAATGCTTAAGGGAATATTCACAAAGGTATAAATATCGCTCCCCGTTTGCGAAACTTCTCTTTCTGAAGCAGAATCTAGAGGTATATACGCAATAATTGCCCCGCTGGCACCATCTATTACAGGAATATCCTTAATGGTATAATTGTAATCCGATCTCAGGCTTATTTCGCGAAAACCTATTCCTCCTCCTATCTTGAGGCCTAAAGGCAAATTGTATTTAATTTCCAAACCGGCATCAAAACCCCAGCCGTTCTTAATGGAATTTTCTACGGCTTCACCATAAGCCTTGTGAACCGTATTGGCACTTCCGTCATACTGAAGGCCGGGAATATTATAAGTGGCGGCCATAAAAAAGCGCATTTCCCACTTGCTTTTATTAGTAGGAGTCAGGTCAGGCCGGCTTATCTGAGTTGAAAGGGGTGACCTGAGCATAAACTGCACGGGCAGTTGCTTCAGCTCTAAGCCGGCCTTCTTGACCCTGAGAGCAATTACTACGTCATGAAACGCTCTCTCTCCTATTGTTTTCGTTTGTTCAGGTCTAGCGCTTTCTTTCGTTTGTAATTCTTCTACGCCTGCCTGTATTATATCTTTAGTAGCTACATTTTCTTTTCCGTCCCTCTGTGAATTTTCTTCTATTTTGTCCCGTAGAACTTTGTTTTCCGGTTCCCTTGATTGAGAAACCGGTCTTTCTTCTAACTCCAGTTTGTCTTTTTTCGACTTATCCTGAAGCTCTACAGGCTTTTTTATAGCGTTCATATTTTTCTCCTCTTGATGTGGTGAGGGCAGATGTTCTTCCGTAGAAGGATAAAAGAAATACAATGCTAACAGCAAAAGGAGTATTGTGGCAGACCACAGCAATATTCTCTTCTTTCCCCTGGAAGGAGGAAGCTTGCTTTCCATGGCGGTCCAGGCCTCTGGGCTTAAAGGCTCTTTGGTCGCCCTGATCTTTTCTTTTATGTCATCCCACTCTTTACTCAAAGCCCCTGTAAGTCATTTAATTTACTTCTCAATAGTTGTTTAGCTCTGGCTAATTGGCTGCGACTGGCGCTTTCGGAAATTCCAAGTTGAGCAGAGATTTCGGCATGATTATATCCTTCAATTTCATACAGATTAAAAACCATACGGTATCCATCCGGTAAAGCCTCTATTAATCTCATTATATATTCTACTCCATGGCTTTGCTGTACTTCGGGAACTTGCTTTAAAAATTTTTCCTCCTGATCCTCACAAATTAGAAACAGTTTCTTTTTTTTGGCGTTTTCAGTAAAGCATTCCCTTACCATAATCCGTCTTATCCATCCTTCAAAACTTCCTTCAAAACGAAAGTTTTTCAGGTTTTTAAAAACCTTATAGAAACCCTGATTCATTACTTCTTCGGCCAGGGACTGGTCAAAAAGATACCTTTTACAAACAACCTTCATAAGCGGCCCAAAGCGCTCATATAACTCTCTTTGCGCTCTGCGGTCGTTTTTCAGGCACCGTTTAATTAATTCTTCTTCCTTTTTTTTCTTCAACTCAAATCCCCCACGGGTTTCAAAAGGTAAGACCTTTCAATACTTAAAAATGCTGCACCCCCTTCCTTTTTATTTTCTTATTGTTCTGTACATAAGTACGCTCATTTAAAATTTTACCTTTAGCGCGTTTATGAGTAAGCCTAAAAAAGAGAAAAAAAGAAAAGTACGCAATGCTAAAATAGAAAAGGCTATCATCAGGGTTCTGAAAGAAGACGCCCTGAAGAGCTTTAACTATAAACAGATTGCCTCCAAATTGAACATTAAAGACGACCATGAGCGCAAGCTGGTGCTGAACTGCTTGCAGAATATGGCTCGCAACAAAAAGATAGAAGAGACTGACCGGGGGAAATACCGCTACCTGCATATAGAACACTATGTGACCGGGTACGTGGATATGACCCAAAAAGGCTCGGCTTACGTGATAAGTGACGAAGTAGAGGCAGGAGATATTTACATCACCCCTAAAAATGTGGGTCATGCCCTGGACGGGGATCACGTTAAAGTTCTGATGTACGCCCAGCGGAAAAATAAAAAGCCCGAAGGAGAGATCGTAGAAATACTGGAAAGAGCCAGACAGGAATTTGTTGGAATCATTGAAATGTCGCAGAATTTTGGGTTTCTGGTTCCGGATAACCGCAAAATGCTGGTAGACATTTACATCCCAAGGGAATCGTTAAACGGAGCCAAACACGGCCAAAAAGCCATTGCCCGTATTACTGACTGGCCCGAAAATGCCAGCAGCCCTTTTGGCGAAATAACCGAAGTGCTGGGCAACCCGGGCGACCACGAGGTGGAGATCCACTCCATTTTGGCGGAATACAGTTTACCACGCGATTTTCCGGCTGAGGTAGAAGCTGAAGCCACGCGCATTTCAGAAGTGATCACCGCAGAAGAAATAGCCAAAAGACGCGATTTCAGGGATGTGCTCACCTTTACCATAGACCCCCATGACGCCAAAGACTTTGACGATGCCCTTTCCCTCCGGCAACTGAAAAACGGAAACTGGGAAGTGGGCATTCACATAGCTGATGTTACTCATTACATTACACCCGGTACACACCTGGAGGAAGAGGCCGTTGAAAGGGCAACATCGGTATACC
The DNA here is from genome assembly GCA_028277105.1 of Owenweeksia sp. GTDB lineage: Bacteria > Bacteroidota > Bacteroidia > Flavobacteriales > Schleiferiaceae > JANQHO01. The sequence continues at coordinate 25,821 of JANQHO010000161.1, forward strand.
TGGTAGATCGGGTGGTGCCTATGCTGCCAGAAAAGCTCTCTAACAAGGTTTGTTCCCTGCGTCCAGAAGAGGAAAAGCTCACCTTTTCAGCTGTTTTTGAAATAACGGAAGAGGCTGAGGTTAAAAATCAGTGGTTTGGACGCACCGTTATCTTTTCGGACCGGAGATTTACTTATAAAGAAGCACAAAAGGTAATTGAAACGGGCAAGGGAGACCTGGCTGATGAAATAGGATTGCTCAACAACATGGCCTTAAAAATGCGCAAAGACCGGATGCGGCAGGGAGCTCTGGCCTTTGATAAGATCGAAGTAAAATTTGAACTGGATGAGAAAGCCAATCCCACCGGGGTTTACTTTAAAGAGAGTAAAGAAGCCAATCATCTCATAGAAGAATTTATGCTGCTGGCCAACCGTTCTGTGGCCCGTTTTATAGGTAAGGGCAAAGAAGACAAACCCAGTGGAAAAACCTTTGTCTACCGCGTACACGATGATCCCGATCCGGAAAAACTGATGGATCTCTCTAATTTTGTGCGTCAATTCGGTTATTCCGTCACGGTAAAAGGCCACCACGCCACTTCTAAAAGCATCAACCAGCTTCTGAATGATGTTAAGGGAAAAGGCGAAGCCAATATGATCGAAACCCTGGCTATTCGCTCTATGGCAAAAGCTGTTTACAGTACTGATAATATCGGTCATTACGGATTGGCTTTTGACGATTATACCCACTTTACCTCTCCTATCCGAAGGTATCCCGATATGATGGTACACCGTTTATTGCAGCATTACCTCGATGGACAAAAGTCTCCGGCCAAAGGGCCGTACGAAGATCTGTGTGAGCATTCCTCCGAAAGGGAAAGGCTGGCTACCGAGGCCGAGCGCTCATCTGTAAAGTACATGCAGGTAAAATATATGGAAAAACACGTAGGGGAAGAGTTTATGGGCGTAATTTCAGGAGTTACGGAATGGGGTGTTTACGTAGAACTGCTCGACTCCAAATGCGAGGGGATGATCCGGATAAGGGACTTTAAAGACGATTACTATGTTTTTGACGAACGCAACTTTTGTATTGAAGGAGAAAATTCTGGGAAAACCTTTCAGTTGGGCGATCAAATCCTCATCAAAGTAAAAAGTGCAGACCTAGATAAAAAACAACTTGATTTTGTACCTGCCTGAAAAGCATTATTTTTAAACTCTCATTAGCTATAACTAAATCCGGCTGTTATGAAATTGAACCGCAAACAACTCGAAACCATCGTCCTCTCTATGGGAATTATAATTATTCTGGTAGCCGTCTTTATGATGTTTTTCAATAAAAGCAGCCCCAAAAGTATATTTTGGACTAACCTGATCTTTGCGGTAGGTTTTTTGATCTATATTCTTTACAGTATGATGACCACCAACAGCCTTAACCGGGAGATTACGGGTCTCAATAACCACATTAAGTCTCTTAAGGATGATATTCAAAAGAAAGACAACACTATACAGCAAAAAAATACAGAAATAGATCGCTTGCAGGAAGATAACGATAAAGCCCAAAAAAACTTGGAGACCGCTCAAAACGAAATCGGTCAGCTTAAAAAAGAGGTAGAGTCCTTAAAATCTACTGAATAGACCGTTTTTAATGCTCGAAGTTATTCTCTATGCCTTGCCTCTGGGGCTTACCTTAAGCTTTGCGGCAGGGCCGGTTTTTTTTGTGGTAATAGAAACCAGTATTTCCCAGGGAAAATCTAAGGCCCTGACTCTGGATCTGGGTGCTGTCTTAGCTGATATAATCTTTATTCTCATCGCTTTCTACGGTAGCCAGTCTTTAATATCTACCCTAAAAGAAAATATCTACGTTGGCTTGGGCAGCGGGCTAGCCGTAATAATCTTTGGTGTTTATTACGTATTTAAATCACGCAGAACCGGACAGTTTCTAGAGATCAATCCTCCTACCAAAAAACGCCTTTATTTTGTCAAGGGCTTTTTACTGAACTTCTTGAATATAGGGGTATTATTCTATTGGCTTGCTACTACGGTAGCGATAGGTTCACTACTGGATCACGACCGTGATAAAATGCTTTTCTTCTACGCAGCAGTGCTTTTCTTCTACCTTTTTATCGATCTTTTTAAGATCTATTTCGCCAACCGCTTTAAAGAGCGATTAAAGGGACGTAAGATCCAAATAGTAGAAAAAATAATCGGTTTCGTCCTTATCGCCTTTGGCATTTTTATCGCTGCCCGTAACTTTCTTTAATCCCCCTTCTTTTCTTCAGGAGGCCAAACGTTGTTCAAAGGATTAATGTCTGCCATTAAAAGCAATGGATCAATACGGATACTGTTGATCTCTTCTATATCCAGATCCAGCCGCCATTGATATTCTGCTGATGTCCAGGCCCAGGGTTTTAAAACTGCCACATCTTCTTCTTTTTTTGCTCCAAACATAGAAACCAGTGGAATGTGATAGCGGTAGCTATCGCCTCTCTTGGTAGTAATAGTAATATCCAGCGGCATAGGCATTTCACCTATTCTTTTAAGTCTTACCAGAGTTGGGTTCTTGCCTGTCGAAGAAACCTCTTCAACCGCATAATCAATGAGTTTATTCGTGTTTAACCAAAAATTGAGGTACCAGTCTAACTGTATTCCGCTTACGTCCTCCATTACCTTAATGAAATCCCAGGGGTCGGGATGCTTGAACTTCCAGCGCCTGTAATATTCCAACATGCCCTTACTAAAATTTTCTGCGCCCAAAATGTATTGAAGTTGAGCTACAAATACCTCTCCTCGCCTGTAGGCGCTAATGCCGTAGTTCTTATTAGTAGAAAAGTAATCGGCCGGAGTAGCCAGTGGCTCCAGTTCCAGTTCCCTAACCATGTAGATGTGGCTGAAATAAGCATTGACGTGCGGGTTGGCCGATGGTTCTTCTTTCATTTCATTGAGCACTTTTTCTTCGGCAAAAGAGGTAAAGCCTTCGTCCATCCAGGGGTATTGGAATTCGTTAGAGCCCAGCATACCGTGAAACCAGGAATGTGCGGCTTCGTGAACCATTACCCCCACTAAGCCTTCTAACTTTCCCGTTCCTTTTAACATGGTGCACATAGGGTATTCCATTCCCCCGTCTCCTCCCTGGACAACAGAAAATTGTGAATAATCATACTTTCCGAAATACCGGCTCATCAATTCAAAAAAAGTAGTGGTATAAGCAGGTAATTTTTCCCATGTGTCGGCTACACTGTCTAGGTAAAAAAAGTGCAGCTTTAAGTTTTGGGGGCCTTTGGTCATGGTGTGGTTGTAAAGCGGATCGGCTGCCCATGCAAAATCGTGGACATTGACCGCTTTAAACTGCCATTCCCTTTTTTTCTTTTTATTCTGGAGGTAATGCATGATCTGTAGCCCTCCCTCCTCTTTTTCCACTTTCCAGTAAGCGTCAAAGTTCTGCAGCTCTCCGGTTCCACCTAATTTGTATTCCGAGTCTATTTTTATGGTGATGTCAAAACTGCCGTAAGGCGCGTAAAACTCACGGGAAACGTATGGATTGGGATGCCAGCCGTTTTCATCGTATTCGGCCAGTTTGGGATACCACTGGGTCATGGTATAATCGATCCCTTCCGCATTATTGCGGCCACTCCTGCGTATCTGCAGGGGAACCTGGGCTTTAAAATTCATTTCCAAAACAGTGCTTTCACCCGGTGGTAAGGGTTTACTGAGCTGTGCCTGCAATATGGTCTCTGTGACCTCGTAAAAAAGAGGCTTGCCGTCCTGGGTTAAACTCTTGATCTTATGGTAGCCAATCTCATCTGGTTTTAGCTTTTCGATCCGCCTGCCTATTCTTTTATCGGGGTCAGGTATATGGTTCGCCCTTTCGTCCATCATACTACCCGGTTGAAACGCATTGAAGTAAAGATGATAAAAAACCTGGCGGAGAGTATCGGGTGAATTATTGGTATAGGTTAATTCCTGTTTTCCTTCAAATTGATGCTTTTCAACGTCAAAATCGATGTGCATTACATAAGCAACTTCTTGCTGCCAGTAGTTTGGAACAGATTGGGCGATGTTGATCAAGGGCAAAAAAAGCAGGGTTAATTTTTTCATAAATAGTACTTATCTATGTTTTTAATTTCCATCTGGCAGTATTTATTCTTTGTGAGTGAATTCAAGGGTTTGTTTTAAATGTTTACGGCAACCTTTCTAATATAGTCATATCAAGCACCTCATTGCACTTTTTAAAATGCCACTCCTCCAAATCTCTTTTTCGTATATCACCGAATGCCTTGCGTTTTTGAAGCTTCTGCTGATAATAATACTTTTCAGACCGATACCAATAGTGGTTGATACGCAAAGGATCGTGAATATGTGGTTCAGCGGAGGGATCAAACACCTGCCCATTGGAGTAATAAAATTGACTCTCCCCTTTTGCAATAGGACGATGTGGTCCCTCAAAAAAGCGATATGCATTGGCTAAGTACACTATAGACTTAAAAATCCGGTGCTCATCGTGTTCAAGGGGTGCTCGCCTGATGAGTTGCTTTACCATAAGGGAGTTACCATTAAGTGTTTTTAGGCTTGATGTACCGAACATAAGCCAGTTCACCAATATACCTGCGACCTGCTTTCCAGTGAAATTGGATAAAATTTTTTTTACAGGCACTCCTTCTGTGGAAAAGAGATATTCGTCAATGTCAACGAAAGCTACCCAACAATGTTCCCCTTCCTCCTTCATTATGTTGCGCATGGCACGGTTGAACTCTTTTGCCTGAATCATGGTACTCATACCGTTGTGGAGGGAGTTACTCAGCTTTACTATTCCCTCTTTGATATAGGGTTGCAACACCTCCCTGTAGGCATCGGTGCTGCTATTGTTAATAAGATAAAACTTCTCAAAGCCTTGATTGAGATGAAAGTCTATCCATTCTTTTAAAAACGGTGCTTCATTTTTGAAAACACAACACAAACTCAAGTTCTTGAAAGTAGGTTGAACTTCGATAGCCCGTTGCATGGTGCTGAGAAACTGAAACCACCTGTACCCCACCTTTTTTAGTAGTTCTTTCAATCGGTATTCATTCTTTTAGATCACTATTAACCATTTCGTGTACTTTTCCATATTCTGCTCATTGTATTATCTCTTCTTTCTTCCAGGTATTTAAAAATACCTTTACTAAACTAAAATACCTCATTGAAACTCATGGATTGGTCAAGTCTAACTCCCTTATCTGTATGTTTCAAAGTACATATCTCGGTTTGAGCATCGTGCTCCAAAAATAAGTGATATCCTTTGGTAGCCGCTTGCTCCAAAAACTTTTCCTTTTCGTTGAGAGTAATTAGTGGCCGTGTATCGTAACCCATTACATATGCCAAGGGAATATGGCCTGTCGATGGCAACAGATCCGCCATAAAAACCAGAGTTTGACCCTTGTATTTAATAATTGGGCACATTTGGGCATCCGTATGTCCGCTTACGGTAAGAACATCAAAGCCCAGCCCTGTCTTAAAAACACCATCTTGATCTTCAGGAATGTTAACAAAATTTAATTGTCCACTTTCCTGCAGGGGTATTATGTTCTCTTTTAAAAATGATGCTTTCTCTCGAGCATTAGGTTGGGTTGCCCAGCGCCAATGGCGTTCATTACTCCAAAAACGGGCATTCCTGAAAGCGGGCTCATAACCCGTATGTTCTTTGTTCCATTGAATAGCTCCCCCACAGTGATCAAAGTGCAAATGGGTGAGGAATACATCAGTTATATCGTCCCGGTGAAAACCGTATTTTTTTAAGCTTCCCTCCAGCGAAGCGTCTCCGTTGAGATAGTAATAACTAAAAAATTTCTCGCTTTGCTTTTCTCCTATCCCGGTATCAATAAGAATAAGGCGGTCGCCTTCTTCGATCAGCATACAGCGCATGCTCCAGTTGCACATATTGTTTTCATCGGCCGGATTCGTCCGCTGCCACAGGCTTTTAGGTACCACACCAAACATGGCTCCCCCGTCCAGTTTGAAGTTGCCAGTGGGTATCGGGTAAATTTTCATGGGTTTCTCTGCTTTTGCTTCAAAAATAACAGTTCGCGATTTAAAAAGAATCAAAGACCCCTTCTTTATGTAGCCTCAACTCAAATGGTAATCAGGTTTACTGACTTGAATCCTCTTTTGCTGTTGTTGATATTGTAAAGGTGTAAATTGTAAAGTGGGTTGTAAACAAAAGATATGTTTGGGTTTGCTGCCATATCTTTGGAAGATATTGATCCTATGAAAGCTTTTTACTGGTCATTTTACCTTTCCTTGCTTATAACTATTACTAGTTGTTCATCCAGCGTTCCGTATAGTGTACAAAGCCATGAAATAAGCCGCGCAAGGAGTAGTTTGTCCTACAAGATCTCAAAAAAGCCAAAAAATAAAACGGTTTTTATCATACCGGACAATCTCGACTCTTTAAAACTCTACCAGACCGAGCTGGCCCAACAGCTCAATAAACAGGGTTACCGCATAATTTTTCCAGGCAAGGCGGGAACTCATAACCCGTATTTATCACGAACTCTGGATAACAAAACAGATAGGGTTAACGACCTCATTTCCTTATACCATTCTTTATTGTATAAAGGAGATATAGATACTTCTTCATTTATCATAATGGGCTTTGGTGAAGGAGCGTATTTGTCGGTTGCCGTTTCCAACATCTTACAACCAGATTGTACTATACTGATCAATGCCGGGCCGTATAGTCCTGTAACTGAGATGGGATTAATTGCCGAAAAAGGGCATTTTACCAAACAACAAGAAAAAATTTTTCCTTTGCTGAATGTATATTCCCCGGAGGTTCTCCGGGAAAGAATTGCTTATGTGTACAGCGGTCCGGACGATGAAAGCAGTTTTCTCAACGGTACTAACAAATACTACCGCAGTTACATGAATGCCCCTTTGCTCAACGATTTCTTAAATAATCGCAATAAGGTGGTATGGATAGTTTCGGAAGACTATTTTTTATTGTCGGACGAAAGCAAAGCCTTTATTCCTTCTTTGCTAAAAACCAGACCTGTTTACCCTGGAAAATTTTACCTTTTAGAAGGACGGGGCCATTTTAACAGGAAAAAGGAGGACTTACTTTTAACTGAAACTATCTTGCAAGCCATCAACTCACTGCACTGATCTTATCCACCCTGCGCTGGTGACGGCCTCCTTCAAATTCAGCCTCTAAAAAGGTTTCTGTAATCTTTACTCCCTCCTCTTGCGAAATAAAGCGGGCGGGTAAAGCCAGGACGTTAGCATTGTTATGCTGACGTGCCAATGCAGCAATTTCGGGAGTCCAGCATAAAGCCGAACGGATGCCTTTATGTTTATTAACGGTCATATTGATACCATTACCACTGCCGCAGATAACAATTCCAAAATCAGATTTCCCACTTTCAACTTCTTCTGCTACCGGATGGCCAAAATCCGGATAATCGACACTTTCGGTGTTATCTGTACCAAAGTCTCTTATACTAATGCCCTTATCTTCAAGACTTTGTCTTATGATCCTTTTCAATTCTACTCCTGCATGGTCAGCACCGATTGCGATTTTCATGGCTGTTGATAAATGTTAATAAATCTTTAATTCAACTTTAAACCAGTGTTTTAGAATTAACACCAGAAACCTATTTAAAATTACCTCACTGTTAATTTCTTTTGAAATAAGCCTCTTGACAAACTCGTCTTAACACTTATATAACATAAACTGGCAATTCTCACCCAAAAGTAATCAATACATATTGATCCTTTATCCACCTCGATATCGGGGGATACTAACCATTGGGCTAAAAATATTTTTAAAGATCGTTTTTTTAAAAGTGCTTCCTAACAATTGTTAATTATTTTCGTTTTCCTTTATAAACGAGATGATTTGATGTCACTATGCCGTTGATGATTGTGGAAAAAAAGTGAAAAGTGAAAAAAGCAAACAAGACAACTCTTTTTTATTCACCTTATCCACAGAGTATAATTATCACTAACTTTTAAATTAAACAAAAGAAAAATATAAATATGTTATTAAGACCGCTGGCACTTATGCTTTGCCTGGGCTTTTCAGTAGCTTTATACAGCCAAAGCGACAGTGATTCCCTTGTTTATACTAAATTTTACTACGAAGGAGGTGGTATTTCCAGTGAAGGTTATTTAAAAAACGGGAAACCCGATGGATACTGGAAGAGCTATTATCGCAATGGAAAACCCAAGGCCGAAGGTAACCGGAAAAACTTCCTGCTGGATGGCCCCTGGTTGTTTTACAACGAAGACGGGGAGAAAACACTGGAGATCAACTATAAGGAGGATAAAAAGACCGGTTTACGAAAAACCATTAAAGACGGACAGGTTGTTAAAGAAGAAAATTATGTGAGTGATCAATTGCAAGGATTTACGCGCATTTATTATGTAAGTGGTGAATTGAAAAATGAAATCCCCTTTGTTGATGGGAAAAAAATGGGAACGGGATATGAGTATGAAAAAGATGGCAGAATAACCTCGCTGCTAACTTATAAAGATGGGGTTTTAACCAAACAGCAAGGCATCAACCGCCTGGATGAACAAGCTCAGAAACAGGGAATGTGGGTTGACTTTCATCCTAACCGCAGTTTTAAAGTTGAAGGGCCTTACGTCAATGATCTCAAAAACGGCTACTGGAAATACTATCGATCTAACGGAAATTTGATCAGGGTAGAAAAATGGGTAATGGGAGTACTGCAGGAAAATGCGCAGGAAGTAGCTAAAGTTGAAATAAAAAGGGAGATCGATCCCAAAACAGGTAAACTGGCTTTTAAAGGGGCTTATCGCAATGGAAAACCGGAAGGGGTTCACCGTAAATACGACAACGAAGGCAATGTTGTTGAAAGTAAGATTTTCGAAAAGGGTATTGTTCTTTTTGAAGGTATTGTAGATGAACAGGGAAGAAAACAAGGACCCTGGAAAGAATATTACCGCACTGGAGAGCTAAAGGCAGAAGGCAGTTATAAAGATAATTTGAAAGTGGGCAAGTGGATTTACTATTACATTGACGGAGAAATAGAACAAACCGGAAATTATTTAAAAGGGCTGGAAGATGGAGTGTGGACGTGGTATTATAACAACAAACAGGTTTGGCGGGAAGAAGAGTATGTTTTAGGTGAAGAAGACGGACCTTCTATAGAGTATAACGATACAGGAGCAGTAATAGCCAAGGGTGAGTACATAGAAGGATTTAAAGACGGAGAATGGTTTTACCAGGTTCACGACCACAGGGAAATAGGTAAATATTTTGAAGGAGAAAGGATAGGCACATGGAAACATTCTTATTCGGATAACGATCAATCGAGGTTTGAAGGGGAATATGAGAATGGACTGGAAACCGGAGTACACCAGTATTATTACCACAATGGACAATTGGACAGAAGGGGAAATTATACCGGGGGAGAAAAAGATGGTATATGGGAGTATTTTACTGAAGCCGGAGAAAGGGTGATAACGATAGAATACGAAAATGGGAAAGAGGTAAAATACAATGGTGAACGTATAAGGTATGGGAGGAAAATTGACCGTGAACTTGCCCGGGAAAAGGAGGAAGTAAATTAAAGTTTAAGACCTAATTGTAAAGAGATAATGTCAGATTCTCCTGTAAAAATAGGTTCCTGGACGGAGCTGAGCCGGAAAGAAGTATACGATAATCCCTGGATAAGAGTAACCGAAAGTCAGGTGTTAAATCCCAATGGAGGCAAAGGGATTTACGGGGTAGTTCATTTTAAAAACCTGGCTATTGGCATTATACCTGTAGATGATGAAGGGAATACCTGGATAGTGGGGCAAGATAGATTTCCTTTTGAGGGAAAATATACCTGGGAGATCATTGAAGGAGGTGGCCCTATTCAAATAGATCCGGTGGAATCGGCTCGCAGAGAGCTCTTGGAAGAAGCCGGTATTAAAGCAGAAAAGTTTGAACTGATACAGGAAATGGATCTGAGTAATTCTGCCACCACGGAAAAAGCGCTGATCTACGTTGCTACGGGCCTTAGTTTTCACCAAAGCGAGCCGGAAGAAACCGAAAAGCTGCAACTAAAAAAGATACCTTTTGAAGAATTATATCAAATGGTCTTTAGGGGAGAAATTCAGGATAGCCTTAGTGTTGCCGGGGTATTGAAGTATAAACTTCTGCAACAAAGAAGCCCCGCATAAAGCGAGGCTTAGCTCAGTTTTATTATAAGATCTAATTAACTTTAAAGGTAACGCGTGTTTTAGCCCAGTCTAGATGTACCTGCCCATCCTCACTGATGGTAAAAGTCATTTTTTCTGTCATATCATGTGAGGTGGATTTAGCTTTTACCTGCAACACATCCTTTTTTTCATCGTATTTATAGGCTCCCCATTGTTTGGGCTCACTGTTAAATATAATGGTCCATTCTTTTTCTCCCGGAATAGTAAATAAAGCATATTTACCGGCAGGTAGCTTTTTACCGTTGACCATTATATCCTTATCGGTCTTAAAAGTAGTAGCTTCATTGGCTCCGGTACGCCATACTTTGCCGTAGGATACCAAATCCCCGTAAATCTCACGGCCCCTTACTGAAGGTTGGCTGTAATCAATAACAATAGTGGCATCTCCTACTTTTTGCTCGGCTTTGGCAGGAGGGCTTTTGCGCTGAGATTTATCCCCGCCCATTTGCCCACAGGCGGTACTGACAAAAAATATGGAGACGACTAAGGTTGTAAAGAAAGTGCTTTTCATTTTTCTAAGTTTAGGTTATAGATAATCTCAAAGGTAGATAAATGTTTATTGGAATATGTAATCAACACGACAATCATCTACTTTCTCAAATAGAATATGTAATCACTCGCTGGGGGGAGTATTTGATGCTGCCGCATAAGCAACGCTAACTGTGCCCGGTGATGAGTACTGAGGTGGATGATGTGATACATAATATCCCCTATGTAATTTTGATAGACCAGACCTTTTGAATTGTGATATACTATAAACTCGTCAATGCTGCGCGATTTTAGTACATCAGTAGTTTCATTGTACAAACTGATATTGAGGGTTTCCCATTGTTCCCGGGGAATGAGGTCAAAACGGTGTGGAGTGTTTTCTTGTTTGTAAATACGCTTGAGCCAGATGATATGAGCCTGTAGGATATGGGAAAAGAGTTTATCAATCTCCTCAGGTAGGCCAGGCTGGTCTTTAAGCCGGCTGATGAACTGATCATTGGCCCAGAAATTATACTCCAGGAGTTGAAGAAGCTTTTGCATTTTTCTTCAATTGATTTTTTACAATACCAACAAGATACACTATTGCTATAGCAAACAAAATATAAGAAGCCATTTTGAAGCTGGTTGATAGTCCGGTGAATTTGACCAGGGGCTGTACCACAATGGGTGATAAAAACTGACCTAAGAATATAGCGGTAGTAAAGCCACCCACTATCCTGCCTCTAAGGCGGAAAGGGGTCATATTCATTAAACAGAGTACAGCATTAGGCATAAACAAGCCAAAGCCCAAACCGCTGATAACCTGAGCGATGATAACAATAGTATAGTTATGCGCAGTGGAAATTATGAAATAACCTATGGCCGCCATTAAAAAAAGAAAGGCGTATACCATGTTGAAAGTAAGACGGGTTTTCAATTTACGGTAAAACAAACTGGCTATACCCCCCATTAAAGTGAGAGATGCCAGGGCTATACCAGCCAAAGTGTTGCTTTCTATATCAATTTCTTTAAGGTAAAAGGGGAGCTGTACCGGTATCATATAAAAAATGATCATAAACAGGAGGCCCAGAAAAAAAGTGAGAACCACCAGTATTTTTTCGTGACTTAGAAAGTTTGTCTTTGTTAAATCACTTTGTTCAGAAAGATTGGTAGATGGCTCCTTCAAAAACATCCACACCATGGGTAAAACGACTAAAGCAAAAGTATAGGTAGCAAAAGGCCATCGCCAACCTATATCGGCAAGCACACCACCAGATGAAAGAAAAACAAAGCCTCCTAAAGCCATAAAGGCAGCCTGGAGACCCATCATCTGGTTGCGTTCATCGCCATGGTAATAGTCTCCTATTAAAGTGGTAAAAGAGGTCATAATGCCTGCTACACCTATACCTAAAACTGCCCTTGAGATAATTATAGCCATTAAGGAATTAAGATAAAGGCCTCCGGTTCCACCAATGGTATAAATAAGCAGGCATATAAACAAAACCGGTAAGCGCCCTATTTTATCGTTTAAAGCACCCAGTAAGGGAGAACCAAGGGCAATAAATAAAGCAGGTATGGTTAACACCAGGCGGGTTAGCAATTCCACATTTGCCGTGTCGCTAAAAGTGTGTTGTATTTGAGGAAGGGATGGAGCAATGGTGGCCCCGCTCATTACTGTCAGGGTACTTCCAATGAGCAAGGTAATTTTGCGTGGATTCATCCTTCAAAAGTAGACATAAACCCGGCTTGCATTCACTACCAGATAAAAAAGGAAAGCCCTTTACAAGCGATGTAAAAGGCTTCACCAAATTACCCTAATTAGAGGCTGTATTAAACGGATAACTGGGTTTAATGTTTGAGCATTAGTTCACTGACAGGGGGATTACTACCGGCAGTAACATTTACCATATAATATCCATCTGGAAAAGAAGTTCCATTGATCGGATATACAGTGGTTCCAGCAGCCTGCCAACCCATATCCTGGCTAAAAACAGTAGCTCCTGTAAGAGTACTGATTATGTCAATATTGATATTATTCGATACGTCTAGAGCAACACTCACATTGATGTCACCATTGTTAGGATTAGGGTAGATGATCATTTGCGTATCATCATTGCCACCACCACCATTATCAATAGGTGTGTTATCGCATGGATTTATAGTTATTGATGCTGTTACTTCACACCCTCTACTATCGGTAACAATCAACCCAACAGTAACGGGATTATTATCCACTATTACCTGGGAAAAATCCATTCCGGATTGAGAAGTATAATTATCCCAATTAAAGGTATAGCCATGCGGCAGGTCAGGATTAGGTACACCACCAGTTACTATTGCTCTTACTTTGGCAATACAATGTGTGCTATTATCACCATGTTGAATTTTGCGGACTACTTGAGACTCTATAACAAGTTCCACTTCTAAAGGAGTATCATTGACAAGATCGGATAGTTCAATGGTAACAGTAGCAGTACAGCCCTTAGGACTAACAACCTCTATGGTATATACACCCGGGGGTAAGTCAGACATAGTAGTTAAACCAATACCACTGCCTACAATATCCCCTTGTGAATTTGACCAGGTATAGTTTGAGGATGTCGGATCTTCTGGTTCAGAAATAGTAACGGAAATAGTGCCCCCGACAGATCCATCACAGGACACTTCATCTACAATTTCAGCATCAATGGTAAAGGGTGATTGAGATTCAGGAACAACAATCTCAAAAAGACTTCTACACCCATCAATATTACTAATTTCTATATGATGAATGCCAGGTGCTAAACCCGTTTTAGTAAAAGCTACATGGTCAGGTCTATCCCAAATATCCCAGCTAGTGAAAGGAGACCAGTAAAAAAGAAAAGGTCTTATTCTTCTTCCATAACCATCCGTTACAACTAATGTGGCTGTAAAAAGCCCACATTCTTCCTCTTCTAAAGAATAATCCAATGTTATCTCATAAAGGTCATCATATCCAATAGTAAAAGTCACTGTTATGCTACGGCCCTGTCCGTCAGTTATAGTAAGGGTATAATCTCCTGGGGCAAGCCCTTGATACTCTACAATGGGATAGTGGTCATATTCATTATGTACTTCACCGGTAGATAGCTCAAATCTGTAAGGAGGCACACCCTCATCACCGCGAGGAATATCGTCCGGTATCCCTATTTTAACATAACCATCATTATGTCCATATTGTGAACATGGGTTATCATTTTTTATTTCCGAAACCTGAAAGGCATCCTCTACAAAATTTTGAGAGTATAAAGTAAAAGAGGTTAAGCTTGAAATGAAGCACAGACTAAAAAAATATTTGATAAATGCTTTCACAAAATTTTATTTTTAGTTAATAATATATTTGAGTTAATGAGTTAAAAATAAAAAGAATAAAAGTGTTATATATCTATAGTCAGAAAAAGGAGAAATATATCCTTTTAATGGTAGCTTTGATCCTGAATACGGTTTCATTATTTATGCTGTTTTTTCTGTTGTAATATACTATCCTCAACACACCTTATACTAATTCCTGTTGTCAATTTCGTGTATGGCAATGTATATTCAACTTGAATAATGAAACTGTTCTAAAAATTGAAAACCCTATTGCTTGATGACGAAAAGGCATCGTTAAACAGGCTTAAAAAATTAGTTGAAAAGTGTACCTCGTCATTTAAGGTTGTTGGGGAGGCTTCCTCAGTGCCACAGGCCAAAAGAATACTAGCTAAAACCAGGGTTGATATAGTTTTTCTTGACGTAGAGATGCCAGGTGAAAATGGATTTGATTTTTTAAGATCCATACAGGAACGGAATTTTTTAGTAGTGTTTGTTACGGCTTACGACTATTATGCCGTTAGGGCTTTTGAAGCTAATGCCATAGACTATCTCATCAAGCCTGTTCAGCCTGAAGATTTAGTGGAAACGGAAAAACGACTCGCAGAAAAGAAGGCTGCTTTTGAGAACAGCCTTAGAAATGGGAATATCTATGATCATTCACTCATAAATATTGAGCAAAATGTTAAATCAGATATTTATCCGAAGCAAATATTGATTAATAATTTAAACGGATTTATTCTTATTGATATAGATAATATTGTTTACCTGGAATCTTCAAATTATTACACTTTCTTTCATTTAAATAATAATAAAAGCGTAGTATCTTCCAGGGGCTTATACACATATAAAAAAATTTTAAATCCCGATCAGTTTTTTCAAACACATCGCTCCATTGTTATAAACTTAGATTATTTAAAAGGAACCTCAAGTAAAGATGGGTATTTCGCGATTTTGAAACATAACTATAAAGTTGAGGTTTCGAGACGGAGAAAAAATGATTTCATGGCAATGGTTAAATCCCGATTGCACAACTCATCAAGATAAATCATAGTTGATGAGCTTGCATTTTTACAAGTCAATATTGATTGTAACAGTTTTTCAGATTGGTATCAACAGTTATGGCCAAAATATTTCTTTTAATCACTATACCAGGAATAATGGACTTTCTGATGATATTGTTTACCGTATCTACCAGGATAAGAAAACAGGTTTTCTTTGGTTAGGAACCAATAATGGCTTATCGCGATTTGATGGTTATCAATTTACTTCCTTTCAATACAAAGGCTTAATAGATAGGAATTACATCCTCTCTATAGCTCCTTACAATAATGATACCCTGTTACTTAGCTATTACAGGGAAGGCTGGTTCTTGTTCTCTAACGGACAGATCTATCCTTATAAAAAAGTAGATTCCCTCCACGCAAAGCGTACGATATCTATAGTCTCGGATAAAGGTGAGAATTTCTTCTTTATCGACTCTAAAGAATTATTCTATCTATCTGGTGAAACAACCCGAAAGCTGGATTTTAAGGAGAATTATCCCAGGCCTGAAAAAGGGTATCCGATCATTAAAAACCAGAACGGACAGATCTATATAGGCACGACAAACGGATTAGTAGAATTCAATGATTTTGAAGTTAAAAGTGTATGGAGCAATCAACTCTCAGGGCATACTATAAATAATGGAGCCTTTGATAAACAGGGTAATTTTTGGTATGGAGAACAAAATAAAATATTCAACTTAAAAAATAATGAAAGCTTTAAAAAAGAGGTAGTAGCCTTACCGGATGATAGCTTTATTACCAGAATAGAAATTGATAGCAAAGGCTGGATTTGGGCTTTTACTGAAGCAGGAGACTTATTTCTATATCGGGAAGGAAAACTACTGGATATGGATAAAATACTGAAGCTAAATGGTACCATGGTAAATGATATGATTGAAGACCAGGATAACAATATATGGTTAGCTACTTATGGAAAAGGTATTTTTCAGTTGCTGCTTTCATCAAATTATGTCAGCTACAAATTGGGGGATAAACAGGAGAACTTCTTTAGAGCGCTATATCAATCATCAGATGGAACTATTTGGGCAGGTGGCAGAGGAGCGGTGTTTTTTTTAAAGGAAGGTGAGTGGTATAAGTACCAGCCCTCACAGTTAGCAAAGCAAGAGTTTGTAAACAGCATCACTCAAAACTCACAAGAGCAATTGTATATTGGTACAACTCAGGCGTTATATCTTTTTGATGATGATAGTATTGTTTGTTTAAACTCCGATCATTCAGCGCGTTCACTGGAATGGAGTATAGACAGTAATCTTTTAATAGGTACTTATGCCGGATGTTTTGAGATCAAAGATTGTAATACCACAGATAGTATTTTCAAAAACCTGATTTCTACTACAATTAACCACCTCAAATATGATAAACATCAAAACCTATGGATAGCAAGCTATAAAGGTGCTTTACAATTAAAAAAGGATTCTGTTATTCATCATTATACCACAAGAGACGGTCTCTTGTCAAATAAAGTAAACCGTATAGCAGTAGATCATTTAAACCATGTGTGGCTGGCGACCGACAGGGGAATTAACCGATATGATGGTAAACAATGGTATTCATATAAACTCAGTGAACCCTATTCAAAACACAATTGTACAAGTATAACTAGCGGAAAAACAGGAAGAATATGGGTAGGTACCAGTGGTGGCTTATTTTACATTGATGAAGAAGGTAAAGATTTACGGAGTTATACGGATATAGGCAATTCTAATATTTATTCGTTAGCAACAGACTCTGCAGGAAATATATGGGCAGGTACATTAAACGCTATGATTTGTATAAATGACAGAATTAACAAAGAAGAGTTGCCTTTAAACTCCAATCCTGTCAGTATTACGGAAGTTAGAACAAAAGACACTGTTTTTAATAAAGCGGCCCATGTGAAACTTCCTTTTAAAAACAACAGACTTATACTTCAGTTTACGGTGCCCTTTTTTAAAAATCCCGATCGATTAAGGTTTTATTACAAATGGTCAGATAGTGACCGGTGGATTGAGACTAACCAAAGATATTTAGAGTTCAATTCATTACCCCCGGGAAAACACAGCTTACTTTTGAGTTATTCGATATCTCCCTCGCAGAAATTGTCGAAACCCAAGGAATATTCTTTTAGCGTATTTACTCCTGTGTGGTTGCGGCCCTGGTTTCTAGCTACAGCGGCTTTACTTGTAATCTATCTTATCTATTATACTTCAAGATATAGATTGAAGGAAAAGCATCTGGATAATCTCAGGGAAAATGAAGTTCAGAAACAGATAACCTCTTTGAAACATCAGGCTTTAAATGCCATGATGAACCCTCATTTTATCACCAATGCACTTACCTCAATCGAGAATTTTTCCTACACTCATGATAAGATCCAAACAGGCAAATATATCAGCGATTTTTCACGCCTAATCAGGCTTAACCTGATCAATGCCGATCAAAGTTATATTCCACTGGATCAGGAGATAAGCCGGCTGGAAACGTATTTGTCGTTAGAGCAATTGCGATTTGAAAATAAGTTCAGTTATTCCATAGAAAAACAATTGCTGGAGGGGCCGGAGATCATAGAAATCCCCAATATGATCGTGCAGCCTTTTGTAGAGAATGCCATTATTCACGGTTTACTCCCTTCCGGAAAAGACGGTTGCGTTAAGGTAAGCTTCCTGCAGAAAACCCAGGACTCGCTTGAAATAAATATCGAAGATAACGGAGGGGGAATAGAAGTATCCCGCTTGTCAAACCTCAGCCGCAGCTCCAAAGGAATAAAACTAACCCAAGAACGTCTACGCTTATCAGGTCAAGAGAGGCCTGTTGAAATAACTAATATAACTTGTGAGGGGAAAAGGGGGACCAGAGTTAGAATAAAAATCAATCTTGAATAAATAAGATCATTCTGTGAGGTATTGCTGCAACTCAGTAATAGTAATGATACCCAATTTCTCAGCCTCCTTTTTTCGCATCATCAAAGCATAAGTATTGTTAAACCCCAGGGGTTCGGAAAAGTAAAGCTGCAGCTCTTTTTGTAATAGATTTTTTACAAGGCCAAAAACCTCTGCAGGGCTTTTATCGCTTTGGTTAGGCTGGTTTAGAATAACTTGTAAAGCCGTGCCACTGTATTCGGGATACATGTCAATTTCCCCTGCTTTTAAGGCATCCAGACAAATTTTAGTACCCCCCATCCCTTTTTTGCTTTCTACTTTAAAATCTGTGTAACCTTCAATCAAATACTTGTAAATATCTGTTAATATGTATTGTTCGGTAAATATTTTGGAGCCAATGACCAGGGTTTTATTATGATCCTTGCCTTCCCTCCACAAGCTGTGTTGCTGTAAAAAGCCCCTGGCAACTTCACTGACTTCCTCTTTATTCTGATCTACGCGGTAATTCAGATAGGTCATGGTAGAATCCGTAATAAGGCCGGAAAGCCTGTTGATCACTCTTTTCAGTTGGGGATATTGCTCTATGAGGTCATTCCGCACCAGAAGAGCAGCCTGGTAAGGCGGAAAACTCTTCTGATCGTCTTCCAGTACCCTCAGCTTGTAAGATTGGATACGCCCATCAGTAGAATAACCGCTTATCACATCCACATCTCCTTCGTAAATGGCCTTATACATCAAGGCGGGACCTAATACCACATTGGAAATGTTAAGGCTGTAGCTTTTTTTAAGAGCAGGTAAGCCGTCAGCCCGGCCGATAAATTCCGGGGTAAAGCCAGCCTTTAATTTAGTTTGTTGCCCTTTGCTAAAAGCAGTAAACGTAAAAAACAGAGCTATTACCACAGCTGTATAAGATAGACTGCGTTTGAGATGGGCCACTTTCGATTTTTGCAGCAAACCCAATAAGTAATCTAAAAGTATAGCCAACAAAGCAGCCGGCAGGGCGCCTGCTACTATCATAGTGGAATTGTTAAGGGCTATTCCTCCA
This sequence comes from Owenweeksia sp., assembly GCA_028277105.1. Lineage (GTDB taxonomy): Bacteria > Bacteroidota > Bacteroidia > Flavobacteriales > Schleiferiaceae > JANQHO01. The sequence continues at coordinate 44,767 of JANQHO010000161.1, forward strand.
AAAATGAACTCCCCCAAGCCACCGGCAGCAATATAAGCCGCTAGTGTAGCCACCCCCACATTGATAACCGTAGCCGTGCGTATACCGGCAAAAATGGTAGGTAAGGCCAGGGGAATCTCCACTTTCCGCAAAACCTGGCCCGGGCTCATGCCCATACCATGGGCTGATTCAATAATAGTTTGGTCAATATTGGTGATGCCGGTATAAACATTTCTTACAATGGGCAAAAGTGAATACAGGAAAAGAGCAAAAATGGCGGGTTTAATGCCGATACCCAGTATAGGAATGAGAAAGCCCAAAAGAGCAATGCTGGGTATGGTTTGTAAAATGCCGCTGATATTGAGTACGAGAGCAGACCAACGCTGCTTACGGGCGATCCATATTCCAAGGGGAATACTCATCAAACAGGCCAGTAAAACGGAAAGTGCCGTCAGTAAAAGGTGTTCCCCTATTTGGTCTATCAGTTTGGGATATTGATGGCTGTAGAAGTAGAACAGATCTTTCATGTAAGCCCGGATATTATTTTTTGCCAGTCTATGGATTGTTTACGCGAGAGCTCATTAAGCTCGTGATAGAGATTTTTATTCCGGTGTTCTTTGCTTTTAAGACTGAGAATGAGGTATTCATTAATAATGAAATCCTTCACAAAACTATCGGCCGGGTTAGTAAGGATATTTTGAGGGGTGTCTAACTGTACGATCTTTCCCTGGTGCATTAGTGCTATGCGATCGGCCATTTCGAAAGCCTCCTGTACATCGTGGGTAACCATTACCACCGTTTTCTCTTTGAGCTCGTCCAGTTCCAGGAATTCTTTTCGTATACCCGATCGGGTGATGGGATCCAAAGCGCCAAAAGGTTCGTCCATCAGCAAAACCGGGGGATTAGCGGCCAAAGCCCTGGCTATCCCTATCCTTTGTTGCTGCCCTCCGCTTAACTGAGCAGGATACTTATCAAAGAACAGATGAGGCTCCAGAGCCAGCTTTTCAAATAACTCTTTGATGCGGGTTTTGATCTTTTCTTCCGGCCATTTTAAAAGCTTAGGTACCAGGGCGGCATTTTCATAAACGGTGTAATGCGGAAACAGGCCACCCTGTTGGATCATATAACCCATTTTCTGACGCACTTTTAGGATGTCAAAACTTTGCAGGGGTTGATCTTTAAAATAGACTTTACCCTTGTCGGGGCTGATAAGGCCGTTGATCAGTTTCAGAGTAGTGGTTTTTCCGCTACCGCTAAGCCCCAGCAAAACCACCGTTTCACTTTTAGCGATGGTGAGGTCGATACCTTTAATGACTTCTTCCCTGCCAAAGGATTTGTAAATATTTTCCAGGCGGATCATGAAGCACTAAGATAGTTGATGACTTTGATATTAAAGATTGGAATTCATTGCGGAGAGTAAGGGAGACCCGCAATCTCAATTTAAGATGCCGGATCTCTGTCCGGCATGAAGTTTCTTATTAATTATTTAGCTTCAAGTCACTCTGAACGGCTCTACTGAGCCCTTCAATGAACTCAGGGCAAGCTCTAATCAAATTGCAGTGGAGAGTCTGTAGTAGATTCCAAACGGAGTGAGGAATAGCAGACCATTCTAATGACAATCATCGCGGCCGTAGAGCCGCGATCTCGTTTCAATTGTAAAATTTCAAGATTCCGGCTCAAGGCCGGAATGACTTGAGTGTAAGTTGGCAGGCAGGCGAATATATCCTTGAAAGCGATACTTTGGGTATCAGCCTGGCAAAAAAACAATTATAACAAAACCTGCTGCGGACGGTATCGCTCAATATTGCGGATCATGCCGTTGAAAATAAAGAAATGGAACGGCAGCACCATATACCAATACAACCTGCCCCAAAGACCGTTGGGACGGAAGGTAGCCGTTTGTTGAAGACAGGGTTTTCCTTTGTGGTCTTCGATCTGGAATTCCAGCCAGGCCTCTCCCGGTAGTTTCATTTCTGCGTAAAGCAATAACCTTTTTTCTTCCCGGTCGGCTACCAAAACGCGCCAGAAATCCAATGCATCACCGGCATTAATATTCGATACGTGGGTACGACCCCTTCTCAAACCTACCCCTCCTACCGCTTTATCCAGCAGGCCGCGGATATTCCACAAAAAAGTACCGTAATACCAGCCGCGGTTTCCACCGATGGAAAAAATATTTTCCAGCACCTGCCCCTCGTTGTGTCGAATGGTTTTGCGTTTTATATCTTTAAAAACACCGTTTTTAGGCACCTCTATAAAAGAAGAAAGCTTGCGAAAACGATTGCTGGAAACCAGGGCATCTTTCCAGCTGCTGGCGACCAAATTCTGTTCTATTTTGTTAAAGGCCAGTTCCACCGCCTGTGGATAAGTAAACAGCTCCTGAGGGGTGATATTTTGTAAACGCTTATCCTGAACCACCACATCTATCTTCATGCTGTTAACCAGGTTTACCGCCAAACGGTAGCTGGTAGAAGTCACAAAGAACAACCAGTAGCTGGAAAGCCGGGGTGTCATTACCGGCACAGTAAAAATATAGCGTTTCAGTCCTCTTACCCGGGCAAACTGTAGCAGCATTTGTTTGTAGGTGAGTACCTCAGGACCACCTATGTCAAAAGTTTCATCCAGGCATTCAGGCCGTGCCATGACGTCTCTCAGGTAGTAGATGACATTGCGTACCGCTATGGGCTGGCATTTAGTTTTTAACCATTTGGGCGCTATCATTACCGGTAGTTTTTCCACCAGGTCGCGGATAATTTCAAAAGAAGCACTGCCCGAGCCTACAATGATACCCGCCCTTAAGACAGTGTGATGAGCCCGGGCGGCTTTTAATATCTCTTCTACCTGGTGGCGGGAACGCAAATGTTTGGATAGATCTTGCTGATTAGCTAATCCGCTGAGGTATATGAGTTGTTTAGCAGTTGTTGAGTTGAGATAATTCACAAAATTTTGAGCGGCTTTTTGTTCCAGTTGCTCAAAATCAGAGTCAGCGGTCATGCTGTGTATCAGGTAAAAAGCCACGTCAATATCTTTTGGGGCATTCGAAGGTATATCTTGTAAAAAGTCAACCTCAAATACTTCTGTATGAGGATCGTAATCCTTTTTTAGATCGAATCGCTTTTTATCCCTGACGCAACAAACAACCTCATGCCCCTGATCGATGAGTACCGGTAATAAACGCAAACCGATATAACCATTGGCTCCCGTGAGTAATACTCTCATAATAAAGAAACAACCCTGGCGGGAAAATAGTTCCTAGGCCGTTAAAGCCTCTATATGATCTTTACTGAATTTTTGACGGTAAGATTTAGGAGATACCCCCACGTGTTTTTTGAACAGCTTCAGGAAGAAACCGTAATCCTCATAACCAATAAGCGAAGGGATGTGATCGATCTGAATACGGTCAGACTCTAAATACTTTTTAGCCGCTTCTACCCTTACTCTTTGCAGATACTCAGAAGGAGTATTACCTGTAGCTGTTTTAAAGCGCCTTAAAAGTGTTCTGCGGCTCATGCCATGGTCGCGGGCCAAACGATCGATGCTCACATCATTTTGAAACTCCGATTCCAGTTTTTGCTGTACTTTTTGTATAGGCTCGTCATTATGAGTATGCTGTAAACTGAAAATATTATAAGAGGTCTGCGGATCTTTGTAAAGATCGACCAACATAAATTTACTAAGGGCTACAGCCGTTTCGCGCCCACAGTATTTTTCAATAAGGTACAGCACAAAAGGAGCAAAAGTGAAGGCCCCTCCACAGGTATAAATACCATTCTCATCGGTAATCACCTTATCATCAAGAAGTTCAACATCGGGGAAAGTTTTCCTGAAGTAATCGAAAGCCGACCAGTGGGTGGTAGCCCTTTTGCCGTTAAGTGCTCCGGTGCAAGCCAATAAAAAAGCCCCGGTACAAATACTGGCCACCTCTGTTTGGGGGCTTGAAAGCTGTTTTTTGATAAAAGCCTGTATGTTTTCCTGCTTCATCAGCCCTTCTATGTGAGTAAATTCCATAGACGAAATAAGCACCAGATCGTAAAAATCTTCAGCTTCATCGGCATCGATAACCGGCAAAACAGAGTTTTTAAAATTCTGTCCTTTAGAAAAATTGATAATGGTAATATCAAAACGGTTTCCTTCATAACGGGGAAAGAGCGTTTTGTAGATATGATTCCCTTTGGCAAAAATGTCGTAAGGGCCTACATAACTGGAGAAAACCACTCCCTCGAAAACAATAATGGCAACTTTCATAGCTTAAATGTAAAAAATCAGGAGATGCTGCATAAAAGCATCTCCTGAAAGAAAGAGATCAGTTAGCTGAGTGTAGACCGATCTTATTGCCTTCGGTATCCAGTACTTGAGCGATAAAACCGTGCTCGCCAATAGAACTTTTCGGGTAAAGGATCTTTCCCCCGCTGGCTTCTACCCGGCTTAATTCATTACTGAGATCTTCGCACGAAAAATACACGGTGCTGCCTTCTGCTGAAGGACTCGCTTGTTCACTTTTTATCAATGCCCCTGCTGCAAATTCAGCGCCCTGGGTCCAGGGAAAGGCTGCCATTTCCATGTTGGGATTGGGCATATCCTGTAGATCTTTGTCGAAAACTTTACTGTAAAAGCTTTTGGCGCGAGCCATGTCGGATACTGGTATTTCAAACCAGTTTACTGCGTTTTTTTCCATTTGTAAAGGGTTTTGAGTTTTTAATGATTCAAAATTGCAGTAAAGGCTTAAGCTGTGTAAGTAGTAAATCCGACAAATGGATAGGTGGAATGGGACACCGTAGCCGGAAGCTTATACCACACCCTATAAAACAGAGTTATAATAACTTCTATCAACTTAACAAAATAGCTTTCATGCGAAATAGAACATCAATCATTGCTCTGTTTGTTCTGCTGACGTTTTCCCTTTCAGGCCAGGAAGGAGATAGTACATCAAACCCCTATTCTGCCTTTGGCTGGAATTTACAGATGTACAGCGGTGTCAGGATCAAGGACCATAGCTCCTTGAGCAACCTCATCTATGGAGATGCTTCCAGGCTGAACACGGCCTATTACCGAAATGGAGGATTGAATATAACCATGCAATTAAAGAGGTATCAGATCATTATAATGGTTCACCGGGCAGTTTTTAACGATAAGATCAACCCAAACGAAGAGTTGGAGGTAAGAGAAAGCTATGCTTTTGTAAACTTTGGGTACGATTTTCTGGGATCAGATAAATTTCAGTTGGTGCCCAGTCTTGGTATTGGCGGCATAAGCGGGGGTTCTATTATTTATACGAACTCAACGGCTACCTCTACCAACACTCAAAATTATTTCAACACCGATGGAGATACCTATCGCTTAAAAACAGAGCGATGGTACGGACGGATAGGGCTACAAGCCACTTATTACATGGATATTGGGAATGGTGCTTTAATGTTTCCCCTTGACATTGGTATAGACCTCGAATATTTAGAAGCCATCTCTCCCATGGAATGGAAAAGTGGTTTAGACAATTCTATGGAAGGGCCGGATATATTCCGCAATAGCTTTTATGCAGGTTTTGTAATGGGCTGGCGGTTGTAATTAAATGAAAAGCCCTTCTAAAACATCTCCCACAAAATAAGCCAGAGCCGCGGCCACACCACCTAAGAAAAGGGTTTCCAAAATACTGCGCAGCACTTTGGTCTGATTCACTACTGCTTTGAGGTAGCCAATAAGACAAAAAGTGGTGCCTGTCAGTACGGAAGAGTACATAAACAGATTAGTGTCTAAAGGCGAGAGGTAATCAATTACGTAGACTAACAGTGGAATAAAACCAAAGAGCTGGAAACTTAAAAAGGTAACGCCTCCCATAGCTATGGGAGACTTGGTTTCTTCTGCCATTTCCAACTCCTCTTTCATCATTACGTCTACCCAGCGGTCTTTGTCTTCGGAGATCACTTCTACAATTTGTTCCAGTAATTCCCCTTTAAAACCTTTGGCCTCGTAGATCTCCCGTATTTCTTCTTTTTCCTTTTCCGGCAGGTTGTCCACCTCCCAGTATTCGATGGCTTTGTGCTTTTCGTAGTTCTCTTTTTCAGATTTGGTAGAAAGGTAACTCCCCACACTCATGGCAAAACCATCGGCTATAAGGTTGGCAAAACCCAGTATGATCACCACGGCACTGTCCAGTTGAGCACCGGTAGCTCCCGCTACCACGGCAAAGGTGGTCACGCTACCGTCAATACCCCCGTAAACAAACTCCCCCAGGTATTCCTGGAAACGGTTTACCAGTGGATGTTTGCTGCCGTGGATACGCGATTCGGGCTTTTGGGAAGAAGACACAGTTTAGTTTTTACCTGTTTTAACAGCTTTGTATAAATTTTTAAATTTCTTTTGAGATATTTTTGATCCCCAGCCAAAGTCATGATACAAATAGGATTTCCTTTCAAAGTCTAAGACGGTAGTTAAAAATCCATTGACTGTGGGAGCAGTTAAGAGTACTGCGTAACCGGGGTTTCTTTCTGAAATAATCCTTTTGTAATCCTCAGCTGAAACAATTTCAATAGGATATTTGTACTCTTCTTTAATCTCGGCTATGCTGATGAAATCAAGGAATTTTTCGTTGATCAACAGTTTCTTTCTTCGGATATAAGAGGGTTTGTTCAGTTTTTCTTTCATATCCTTATAATAACTATTACAGAACATGTTTTTATTATTTTTAAGCGGCAAACGGGCCTTGAGGTAATAATGCATAGCCATCATTCCAATCTCCACCTGATCTTCCAGGGGTAAAACATCTAAGTCTTTTGCAAATCTTTGGGGTATTTCTTTTGAATCCTGATAAGAAAAGAAGATGCTGTAGGTAGCCAGAGTGTTTTTCTCACCAACGTGAATATACTTTTTACTTTCTGCGGATTTATGGAGGTCATCAGCCTGGAAAATAGCTATAGCAGCAGCTCCATCTTCAAAGTTTTTGATTACAGGGTGATAAGAGTCGTATGGACCTGTGGCATTCTGTCTGGCTCCTTGTCTATTTTTGTGCCATAATCGCTTGGTAACAAGTTTTCCTTCTGTTAAAGCTACAGGGTAAAGAAAGAACTTATTTTCATTATCCTCAAGATAGGTTTCGTTTAAAAAAACAGATTCTTTGACAAAGCTAAATGAGTTGAGATCCCAGTCACTTTCAAAATAGGTTTTAATCCTTTCATTATAAAGAGGGTTATTATCCAGCAGTACCACGTGAATGGTATCTTTTAAAAACTCACGGAATTCTTTATGGGTATAATCACAATGAGCGTATTGAGCCTTGTAAGAATTTCCTATAAGAATAAGAAACATTAAGAATAAGAAACGGGTTTTCATTTTGGTTTTGATATAGTTATTTGAAAATATTACAATTCAAATTTTATTCCCTGTGCCAGAGGCAGCTCACTGGAATAATTGATGGTATTGGTTTGTCTGCGCATGTAAGCTTTCCAGGCATCAGAGCCACTTTCACGGCCTCCTCCGGTTTCCTTTTCACCGCCAAAAGCACCGCCAATTTCCGCTCCTGAAGTACCGATGTTGACATTGGCAATGCCGCAATCGCTACCGGCATGGGAAAGGAATTTTTCCGCTTCCCGCAGATTGGTGGTCATAATGGCGGAAGAAAGCCCCTGTGGGACGGCATTTTGCATAGCAATGGCTTCATCCAGGTCTCCGGAATATTTGATCAGGTAAAGAACAGGAGCAAAGGTTTCGGTACATACTATTTCATAATCATTCTGTACCTCGGCAATACAAGGCTTTACATAGCAACCGCTTTCATAGGCCTCCCCTTCCAGGCGGCCGCCATCCACTACCATTTTCCCACCTTCCTGTACAATTTTTTCCAGGGCAGCTTCATACATTTCAACGGCTTGTTTATCGATCAGAGGGCCTACGTGATTATTGGTATCCAAAGGATTGCCTATTTTCAATTGCCCGTAAGCTTTGGTCAATCGATCCTTTACTTCATTGTAAATATTTTCGTGAATGATCAGCCTGCGGGTAGAGGTACAGCGCTGTCCGGCAGTGCCAACTGCACCAAATACTGCCCCGATAACGGTCATGTCCAGATCGGCATTTTCCGTTATAATAATGGCGTTGTTACCACCCAGTTCCAATAACGAGCGACCCAACCTGCGGGCAACAGCTTCACCAACTTTTTGGCCCATGCGGGTGGAACCCGTGGCAGAGACCAATGGAATACGGTGATCATTACTAAGCCACTCCCCTACTTCACGTCCTCCGTTAATAAGGCCGCAAAGTCCTTCCGGCAAGTCGTTTTCTTTCAGTACTTCTGCAAATATTTTCTGACAGGCAATTCCACAGACGGGAGCTTTCTCGGAGGGCTTCCATACGCAAACATCCCCGCAAACCCAGGCAATAGCCGTATTCCAGCTCCATACAGCCACCGGGAAATTAAAGGCAGAAATGACCCCTACTATTCCCAGGGGATGCCATTGCTCGTACATACGGTGGCTGGGCCTTTCGCTATGCATGGTCAATCCGTACAACTGGCGGCTGAGCCCTACCGCAAAATCACAGATGTCGATCATTTCCTGTACTTCACCCCAACCTTCCTGCAGGGATTTACCCATTTCGTAAGAAACGAGCTTTCCCAGGGCGTCTTTCTTTTCACGCAGCTTATTGCCAAACTGGCGCACAATTTCTCCTCTTTTTGGAGCAGGCAAGGATCGCCAAATTTTGAAGGCTTCCAAACCTTCGGCTATTATTTTTTCGTATTCTTCTTTAGTAGTGGTGGTCACTTTAGCGATTAACCGGCCGTCAACCGGAGAAAAGGATTCGATCAGCTCACCTTTACCAAAATGGTTTTGGCCTGTAGATGAACCGGGGTTTACGGGATCGATATTAAGGTCGCTAAGTATGGCTTGAATGTCAATGGAACTCATGTAAATGGATTTTGGGGCGAAAATAATGCTTTTAAAGTGGGTTGCCATCCCTGAGGCATATTAACTAAATTTGAAGAATTAATAAAGGTACATGATCAAAACAATCAGTGTATTAATCCTCCCTGCTCTTTTATTCCTCCAGTGCGATGGAGCCCGCAATATGATGTTCAAAGCTAACGTTGATACGGCCTGGTACTCCAAATATGTTACCGGAGCCCGGGGCGACCGGGGAATAAACTTTGTTTTTGAGCTCAAAAAAGTACCGGCTAATTATATCCTTCAAAAATTGCAGGTGAACGGGGTAGACCTGGAGTACAGCTACAACCGGAAATCAGATAGAGTAAGAATAGAAGCCAATAAGGTTTACTCCATAGAAAAACTGGAAGGAGAGAAAATAATAGTGCACGAAGAGAGAAACCTCTATTCAGACGAAGAATTTGCCGCAGAACTCACTTTTTTTGATACTGTAAACAGCGATTATGATACGATTACTATAAAACAATTATCCCAAAAGGAAACTATCTATTACCCTTAATCTCTTAACTTATGAAAAGACTATTACCCTTTACCCTGCTTTTGATCTTATTTGGTGATTACAAAGAGTTTAATCCCAATGACTCAAGAGAAGAATACACCCGGTTCTTAGAACAACACCCGTTCAATCAAAGAGAGAGACTCACCCCAGAGCAGCTCACAAAAATGGATAAAAAAGACCGCCCTGACCTGGCCTGGGAGCAGAATTTTTTACAAACGCTTGACCCTGCTTCGGGCGAACCTGCCACGGAGAGGTTACTACCGGTATACGAACAGATAAAGCAATTCAAAAATAATATGCTTCCTGTTCCCGGTGCTGCAGGAGCACCCTGGGCGGAAAGAGGCCCAGACAACGTAGCAGGAAGGATACGGGCTTTGATGTTCGATCCCAATGATCCGTCTGGAAATAAAGTCTGGGCCGGAGGGGTGACCGGAGGTTTGTGGTATAATAATGATATCACTAACCCCAACAGCAGCTGGACAGCAGTTAATGATTTTTGGGACAATATAGCCGTTACGGCTATCGCTTATGACCCTACCAATACCAATGTATTTTATGTAGGTACAGGCGAGGGCTGGGGGCAAAGCTATTCAGGAGCCCGGGGAGGTGGCATCTGGAAAACAACCGATGGAGGTGTAAGCTGGAATCATTTGGCGGCAACCAGCAGCTTTTACTTCG
>JANQHO010000104.1 GCA_028277105.1 Owenweeksia sp.
AAGGTCAAACGCACAGATGATGGTTTTGTCATCCGCTTCAGTTGGGATAGCCAACATACTTTTGCTGAAATCTTAGAGCTGGCCGGTAAAACTCCTTTACCTCCGTATTTGAAAAGGGCGGCCGAAGAAAAAGATAAACTCACTTATCAAACGGTTTATGCCAGGGATAAGGGCTCAGTAGCAGCCCCTACTGCCGGTCTTCATTTTACCGAAAATTTGTTGCAAAGGCTTAAAAATAAAGGTATCAGCAAAACTTTACTCACGCTGCACGTAGGAGCGGGAACTTTTAAACCGGTTTCCAGCGATACTATACAAGACCACAATATGCACGCAGAGGAATTTTCCATACAGCTTGCAGTTATCAATGACCTGCTAAATAACAGGCATAGAAAGATTATTCCCGTAGGCACTACCTCTATGCGGGCTTTGGAAAGCTACTACTGGGCAGGCATTATGCTCCACCAAAACTCTAAGCTTGATTTAAAAGAAGCAGAAATTTCGCAATGGATCGCTTATGAAAACAAAGCTGAGCTGAGCTGGCCGGAGTCTTTGGAAGGGCTGAGGGATTATCTTCTGTTAAATGAATTAACTTACCTGACGGCTAAAACGAGGATCATTATCGCTCCCGGTTACCGGCATAAATTATGTAAAGGGTTGCTCACTAATTTTCACCAGCCTCAAAGCACCTTACTTTTACTGGTTGCCTCGCTGGTTGGTGATGACTGGAAAAATATTTATCAACACGCACTGGAAAACGAATATCGCTTTTTGAGTTATGGAGACGGTTGTCTTATCTTGAGAGCTTCATCATGAAATGTCTATAAATCCATTACAATACCAAGCCCGAAACAGCCAAAATTTTCAATTTTGCTTTGTTTTGAGGATGCTCGGTTTCGTAAAATGAAACCCGAACTGAGTTATGACACAGGTTTTATAGACATTCCATTTAACTGCTGAAAATTAACCACATACACATGAAATACTTCTTTCTTCAGTTGTACTTTTTTATCAGCAGTTCGCTGGGGTTTGGTCAGGGGGCTTCTATCCAGCAGATAGGGCGTTTGGATAAGGTAATCGATGAATGCAGCGGCATGGTTCTGCTGGAAGAAAATCGTTTGCTTCACATTAACGATAGCGGTAACAAACCGGAGCTGTATGTAACTGATACTCTTGGAAATTTACTCTTGACTACCTGTATCATAGGGGCAGAAAATACAGATTGGGAAGAATTGACCCTTGATGGTAAAGGAAACCTTTACATTGGCGATTTTGGGAACAACCGTAATAAGCGTAAAGATCTAAAAATATACCAGGTTGATATCAACAATTTATTGACGGGGGATTCTACTGCAAACCTCAAGGGAGAAATAAATTTCGCTTATGAAGACCAAAATAGATTTCCTCCTTCCAGATACCAACGCAATTACGATATGGAGGCCATGATCTTTCTGAACGATTCTCTCTACCTTTTTAGTAAGAACCGTACCAAGCCATTTACAGGCTATACTTACTGTTATCAACTGCCTGCCAAACCAGGGCAGTTTACGGCAAGCAAAATAGACAGTTTTAAAACCGGCATTGGTTTACAGGAGTTTTTCTGGATATCGGCCGCTGCGTTTGATCCTGTAAAAAATCAGTTGGCTTTAATGGGTTACGATAAGCTTTGGCTTTTTTACGATTTTGAAGGCCGTAATTTTTTCAAGGGTAAAAACAAGCTTTACTATTTAGGTCATATGACTCAAAAAGAGGCCATTTCTTTTGTCAATTCGTATAAGTTCTATCTCACAGAAGAAGTAAATCCCCGCTCAGATGGTAATATTTACAGTTTTACTCTTCCCAAACCGGTAAGCCTGGTTGAAGAATATTTACCTAAGAGGGACACCAGCTCAATGGTAAGCCTGTTCGATAAAGAGTTCCAGGATACTATAAAAGCGCAAATCAATTGCCCGGCTAACTGTAATTTAAAGTGGGAAATATTCTCTACTGAAGGAAAAAGATTGCTTTTTGGTCAGGCTGATCCCTTTACACAGTCTATTTTAAAGATTAATGCCGCCTCGCTTGATAATGGCGGTTACGTAATTAATATCATTATAAACAATAAACCTCACGCTTTTAAGATAAAGAAACCCCTTATTACTAAGAAAGACTAAAGGTTTTCTGTAAGATAATTAGTACTTTTAGCCGCCTTCAGAAAATGGATTCATCCCCTAAGAATACAGAACAACTCTATATTAGCGTTGAGGACAAGGATATCCTGCTCAATTTCCTTCTCGAAAAATGGGGTTTGGATTTCACTAATTATTCAGAAGCTTCTGTCAGAAGAAGAGTAGCTAAACTCCTCAATGAGTTTAATCTGAAGAATATTGAAGAACTCATAGAATATCTTACAAATTACCCCAGTGGGCGAAAAATATTTCTCGAGAAATTTACCGTTAATGTCACGGAAATGTTCCGCGACCCTTTCTTTTTTGAGAAACTTAAACAGTTCATCTTCCCTTTATTTGAAGGAAAGGAGATAGTTAACATCTGGTCAGCGGGTTGTAGCAGTGGCGAAGAGGTTTTATCATTAGCTGTATTATTACAAGAGGCGGGCTTACTGGATAATTGCAGGATAACAGGAACAGACATCAATGAAAGCATGCTTGAACGAGCCCGCAGCCGCACTTACAAAATGAGGCATGTAAAGACTTATTTAAAACCGTATATTTATGCTGGTGGGCAATTTGGCCTGGAAAAATACTTTGTTAACTCCGGTGGAAATGTGGTTTTTGATCCAGAATTGTATAGAAATACCTGCTTTGAATTGAACAATATGATTGTAGAGGCTCCAAAAGGAGAGTTTGATCTTGTTTTATGCAGAAATGTTCTTATTTATTTCAACCAGAATCTTCAAAGCAAAGTATTGGATTCTTTTTCCAACAAACTAGCAGTTGGTGGTCATCTCGCTCTGGGGTCTAAAGAATCTACCCTGTTTTACAAGAACCGGGAAATTTATTATTTGGTAGATAGTGAAAGCAAGATTTACAGGAAAATCAGATAAACTGATCCTGATCGGAGCGAGTGCCGGAGCAATAATGGCCCTTAAACAAGTATTTGCTCTTTTGAAAAGTCCTTATCCTCACCCAATTATTGTTATTATACATCGTTTGAAGAATGTCCGCAGTCATCTTACTGAAGTTATGCAAACTTACACCAATGTTAATGTTTTGGAACCTATAGAAAAACAATTCATAGAGCCTGGCAATATTTATCTGGCGCCCAGTAATTATCACTTATTAATAGAAAGGGAAGGGGTTTTCTCTCTTTCGGTTAGCGAAAACGTCAATTTTAGCAGACCTTCCATTGATGTAACTTTCGTAAGTGCGGCTGAAGCTTTTGGTTCCCTTGTCACCGGTATCATACTCACTGGTGCCAATGATGATGGCGCAATTGGTTTGAGTACTATTGCAGCCAAAGGAGGCATTGCCATTGTACAGGATCCCGAAGAAGCACAGGTTTCCACTATGCCTGTACAGGCACTTAAGAAGGTTCCAACGGCACAAAAAATGACGCTGAAACAAATTGCTTCTTATCTTAGAAGCCAACAATAGCCTGTTGTACTTCATGAAACTAATTTGCTCTGCCTTAAGCTTTTGCATATCCATCTTTGCATCTTACGCCCAGGATCAAACTAATGATAATAGCTACCGCGTAGCTTTTTACAATCTCGAAAATCTCTTCAACCCTGAAAATGATACATTAAAAAACGATGATGAGTTTACCCCTGACGGTAGGCGTAACTGGTCTTATTACCGCTATAAAGAAAAGAGCAACCGCATGGCTAAAGCCATACTCTCCATTGGTGGCTGGGAGGCTCCCGCAATAGTAGGTGTTGCTGAAATAGAGGACCGCAAGGTATTGGAAGACCTTGTTAATTCTAACACTTTGAGAAAGTTTAATTACGGCATTATTCATTACGAATCGCCCGATCGAAGAGGAATAGATGTGGCAGCCCTGTATCGCAAAGACATTTTTGAACCGGTTCACACCAAAAATGTAGCGGTGAAGATGCCTGATGACCCTCAATTTGCTACCAGGGATATTCTTTACATTAAAGGTCATTTTAAAAACAGCGATACTGTTCATTTATTCTTCAACCACTGGCCCAGTCGCTATGGCGGACAGGAGCAATCCGAACCTAAGAGAATACAGGCCGCCATAACTGCCCGCTCTGTAATAGACTCTTTATTTAAAGCGGAAAGAAATCCTGCAATTGTACTGTTAGGCGACTTTAATGATGAATGGAACAACATCAGTATGGCCGAATATCTAAAAGCAAAGCCCAGAAGCGAAGTTTCCAGCCTGAGTATTCTTACCAATTTAATGGCCGATATGAATAAAGACTCCGGTTCCCACCGTTACCGCGGAACCTGGTCGTACCTCGATCAGATAATTGTTTCAGAAGCTTTGCTCGATGGTAAAAGCTTAGATCTCAAAGGTGATAATGCCAACGTTCTTATGGAAGATTTTTTATTGGAAGAAGATGATCGTTATCCCGGCTTAAAACCTTTCCGCTCCTTTATTGGTATGCGCTATAATGGTGGCTTTAGCGATCATTTGCCTGTTTACATAGATATTACCACAAAATCTAAAGGTAAATAGGAATCTCAATAAGCCTTATCAAGTAGTATTCATGTAATCTTTTGACCCAACCTTTCAGTGCCTATTTACGATAACTCCTATAGCAGTGAATGAATAACTTGGTAATGGTTAGTTAAACAGGTTTATCGCCACTTTACCGAAAAGCAATATTGTAAAATAATTAACCTGTTAGTATACACTAACTTATAACCAGCCTTACAATTAATACTCTTAGAGCAACGTTGTTTTTTAACTATATTTAGCCGCGTGAAAAAAAGAAATATGAAAAAGATTCTATTGTTGATTGTTCCTCTTGTCTTTTTAGCCATGTCCTGTAAAGACGATGGTGATGGTCCTTCAACGGGATATATTACCTCGAATTTAAACGTCAGTGAGGAGCAAAAGCTTTTGTACATCAATGCTTCTGATCTCAGCCAGCCGTCTACAGCTACCTATAGAATTTTCAGCGAAATAGCTGAGAATGATTATCCGGGTCGGGTTATAAGCTTACAATTGTTCAACAATATGAACAGTCCTTTTTTTAGTGATTACAGCGATTCTATTTTTAGCTATCTCGGATATGCTGCTCCTTCTGGTTATATTCAGGGAGAGCAAGTGGATTTAATTGATCCCGAAACCCAGTTCAACCGTTTATCAAGAGAAAAACCTTTTGTAGGTGTTTCTCATGCCATTACCGAGAATGATACGGCCTGGATCGCTAATGTGAAAATCAGATTCTTTGATGATACCACTACGAGCGCTTTGTACGTACAATCCTATGTTTTAGGAACTTTCAGGGCTGAATTAAACGATAGTGCTGTTGATATGAGACAAGCTGGTTTCCCTGATCTGGTCATAGAACAAAACAACCAAAATTTTTGGGATCGCGATGTTAATAGTCTTGCAGATACTGCAAAAAGGATAATCACCAAAGGAGATCCTTATTTTCACGAAAATGTTCTTCTATATGGTACCGGTAGTCTTTTTGGAAAGAAGGTGGATGAGTTCAATCCTTTTGGCAGTATTTTTTATACCAATGATGTGCTAGGAACCCAATCTACCGCTATTAAAAACTTTATAGAGAAACCCACGATGGAACCGGATTTCAGCTATGAAATCAATTTTGTGACCATATTGTGGATGTTTAATGTTATAGACGGTAATTGGGAATACGTCAATGGATATATTTCAAAATAAAAAAAAGCCGCTTTGAGCGGCTTTTTTATTGACTAAGATGCCTTTTGATCAAACTCGCTAAAAAGGTTTCAATAGCAACAAATTCCTTTGGCTTATTAATGCGCCCCTTTACTTTTTTCTTCTCCTCTCCTACAGAAACAGTTATAGTAGTAGAAGGCAAATCTGAAATATAAGGATCATCGTAAATAGAATCCAGCTTGAAAAACCCGTTTTCGAGTATGAGTTGTTTTAGACTATCAATATCTGATGGTGGCAAGCTGATCTCAACTTCTCCCTCTACATCGGTATAACGAATACCTTCATAGTGGGCTTTACCCTGGCTGAATATTTCCAGATTATAAACTGGGCAGGTACCAAAACAGGGGGTTGTGTTTACTTCAACGGTGAATTCTGAGTCTTTTTTGGCAAAGTTCTTTTTAAGGGAACGGTAGCTGCTATTACAGGAAATTGTAAAAAGGACGACCGAAATAAATAGAATAGGAGGCCTTTTCATTTCTTTTTAGCCCTGCGAGCCTGTCTGTTTTGTTGTTCCTGCACTTCTTTCATTCTCCTTACAAAACGGTTTTCTTTAACGGGTTGTTTTTTTCGCTCCTGTATTTTGGTGTGTATTTTTTCATCATCTATAAACGAACGAATGGCAAATTGCTGCCCAAAAGTGATCATATTGGCTACAAAATAATAGTAGCTCAACGCAGCCGGATAGCTGTTTAACACACCCAGGAAAACCACAGGCATCAGGTATACCAGATATTTCATTTGGGGGTATTGCTGATTCTGACCTGTTAATTGTTGGTTCATGTAGGTGTAGATGAGCGTTGAAACCGTCATTAAAAGGGTAAAAAGACTCACATGACTGCCGTAAAAGGGTATCTCAAAAGGAAGATTGAGTATAGAATCGTAAGTAGAAAGGTCGTTGGCCCATAAAAAGGGTTGCTGGCGCAATTCTACAGAAGAGGGAAAAAAGTTGAAAAGAGCCAGCAAAATCGGCATCTGTAATAATACAGGGATACAACCTCCTACGGGATTTACCCCAGCCTTTTGGTAAAGCTCCAGGGTAGCCTGTTGCTTCTTCATAGGATCTTTATCCTTGTATTTTTCATTGAGCTCATCTATTTCGGGTTTTAACACCCGCATTTTAGCCATAGAACGATAGGAGGTGTAGGTAAGGGGAAATAGCACTATTTTAATAAGAACGGCCATTATCAATATGATGATCCCGTAATTAATGCCGTAATCTTCCAGCCAGTCAAAAATATTGATCACTACTCCCCTGTTGATCCAACCAAAAATTCCCCAGCCCAGGGGTATCAATTTGTGAAACTCATTGTCGAAAGATTTTAACAGATCGTATTTATTGGGGCCGAGATAAAGGTTAAGCGGCATATCGATCTCTCGATTACTTGTATTAAGCGAAAGTCGGGAAGCAAAGGTCTTGGTATAATCATCTCCTTCAACGGTACGGGAAATAAGACCTGCTCTTTCAAAGCCTGGTGACTGTTTATTCCACAAAATAGATGAAAAAAATTGCTGGGAATAAGCTATCCACTCTACGTTTTCTTCCTCTTCTTCATCATCAGATGTGGCAGAGAGATCATCTACATCACTCTCTTTGGCAAAATGATAGGCCAGTTTGGTCTTTTGTTTCTCTGTCTTCTCGTTTTTTTCATGCCTGAGGGTTCGCATTTCCCAACTTAAAGAACTATTAGAGTTAATCATATCCCCCAGCCCTTTACTTCTAACCGTCCAATCCAGCATGTAGGAAGCTGGCTCGAGCGAATAATTGTATTCCAGGGTCTTACCTTCTTCTGCAACCAAAGTGAGTTTTAAACTATTTTCACCCTGTTTAATTCCCTTAAAGTTGAGGTCAAAAGTGTTGTAAACCTTGTCACCCTCTAAGTTGATATTAAAGGCCGCGTTATCATTAATGAGATAAAGGGGCAGGGAATCCCAGGTTTGATAATTCTTTAAACGTGCCTTAACAACTTGCCCACCTTTTGTAGAAATAACTACTTCAAGAGCCTCATTTTCCAGGGTAAAAAACTCTTCCTTTAGCTCTTTAGCTTCTGCAAAAGGGCCTGCAGAAGTAAGGGAATCGTCTACTGCGATTAGTTGTTCAGTTACTGTTTCCTCTGGTTTCTTTTCCTCTACCTGGACCGAATCTGCTTGAGCTCCTTCGGTAGCCGGAGGGCTTGCTTCGGGACGAGAGGTATAACTATAGTAAAACAAAATCCCACCAATAAGCAATAAGCCTATAATAGTGTTCAGGTCAAATCTGCTTTTTTCCATACTTCTTTATTTGGAAGCCTTTTTTACAGCTGCTTCCACAAACTTTACGAATAGCGGGTGTGGGTTAGCAACGGTACTTTTGTATTCAGGGTGAAACTGTACCCCTACAAACCAGGGATGATCTTCCAGTTCTACGATCTCGACTAATCCCATATCAGGATTAATACCGGTTGCCAGCATTCCCTTATCTTCAAATTCCTTTAAATACTTATTATTGAATTCAAAACGGTGACGGTGTCTTTCGCTTATATTTTTCCTGCGGTATGTCTCATAGGCTTTTGAACCTTCTTTTAGCTCACAGTCACAAGCCCCCAAACGCATGGTTCCTCCTTTGTCGGTAATCTTTTTCTGATCTTCCATTATGTCGATTACCGGATGTTTGGTTTTAGGGTTCATTTCGGTAGAGTTAGCATCTTTCCACTTTAGAACATTGCGGGCAAACTCTATTACTGCCGCCTGCATACCCAGGCAAACACCCAGGAAAGGAATATTATTTTCTCGGGCATGGCGGATAGTTTCAATTTTTCCGTCAAAACCTCTCTCTCCAAAACCGGGTGCTACCAGGATACCATCCAGATTTTTAAGATATTTATGTGCTGTTTCAGCCGTAATATTTTCCGAATGTATCCAGTTGATATTAACCTTACATTCGTTAGCGGCACCAGCATGGATAAACGATTCAGCGATTGATTTATAAGAATCGTGCAATTCTACATATTTACCTATCAAGCCAATTTCTACCTCAGTGGTAGGATATCTCAATTTATACAGAAAATCGCGCCAGTTTACCAGGTCAAGATTATCTTCTATGGGTAATCCCAGCCGTCTCAGCACGACTTCATCCAAATGCTGATTGCGCATTAAAATAGGTACTGCGTAAATGGTTTCAGCATCAATGGACTCAATGACTGCCTCCTTCTTTACATTACAAAATAAGGCCAGCTTGCGTTTAATTTCTTCACCTATGGGTTGTTCGCTGCGGCAAACTAGTATATCAGGCTGAACTCCACTTTCCTGTAAAGCTTTTACAGAGTGTTGGGTAGGTTTGGTTTTTAATTCTCCTGTAGCTGCTAAAAAGGGTACTAGGGTAAGATGAATGACAATGCAGTCTTCTCCCAGTTCCCAACGGAGTTGCCGTACCGATTCAATGTAAGGCAGAGCTTCGATATCGCCTACCGTTCCACCTATTTCAGTAATTACGATCTCAAACTCACCGGTATTTCCCAGTATCTGAATGCGATTCTTAATCTCATCGGTAATATGAGGAATTACCTGTACGGTTTTTCCCAAATAATCGCCTCTTCTCTCTTTTTCAATAACAGACTTATAAATACGACCAGTAGTAACATTGTTGGCCTGAGAGGTAGGGCGGTTCAAAAAGCGTTCGTAATGCCCCAAATCCAGATCGGTTTCAGCTCCGTCATTAGTAACAAAACATTCCCCGTGTTCGTAGGGATTAAGAGTACCGGGGTCTACGTTAATGTAGGGATCGAGCTTTTGTATGGTAACACTGTACCCTCTCGATTGCAAGAGTGTTGCTAATGAGGCTGAAATAATTCCTTTTCCTAATGAGGAGGTAACTCCTCCGGTAACAAAAATGTATTTTGTCGAGGGCATAAATAAGACTAGCTGTTTCTGAAAAACGGGGCAAAGCTAAGAATAAAAGGGCTAACGATTAAGCTCAAGATCAGAGCAAACGATCTATAATCTGGTCTATTTTAACTCCCTCAGCCTCGGCTTTGTAGTTTTTAACAATCCGGTGACGCAAAATAGGTTTTGCTATTGCCAGGACATCTTCTTTATCAGGAGAAAATTTGCCGTGTAAGGCTGCATGAGCCTTTGCCCCTAAAACCAGGTATTGTGATGCTCTTGGGCCAGCCCCCCAAGCAATGTAATCTTTGGTTATCTCTTGGGCAAATTCACTGGCCGGACGGGTGGAACTGCTCAGTTTTACTGCGTATTCATATACGTTATCTGCCACAGGTATTTTACGGATAAGCTCCTGGAAATGTAGTATGTCTTTCTCGTCCAGCACCTTATTAATGGTAGCTGAGCTTTCTCCTGTAGTGGATTTCACTACTTCTAACTCTTCCTTAAAAGACGGATAACCCACCTCTATGTTGAACATAAAGCGATCCAGTTGCGCTTCGGGAAGCGGATAGGTTCCTTCCTGTTCTATGGGGTTTTGGGTAGCTAATACAAAAAAGGGATTACTCATTCTATAGGTATGTCCGGCTGCTGTTACAGATTTCTCCTGCATGGCCTCCAATAAGGCTGACTGTGTTTTGGGAGGAGTACGGTTTATTTCATCAGCCAAAATGATATTGGCAAAGAGCGGCCCTTTAATAAATTTAAAATTGCGGTTTTCGTCCAATATTTCAGATCCAATAATATCGGAGGGCATAAGGTCGGGGGTAAACTGTATTCGGTTAAAACTCAAGCCCAGTGACTGTGCTGTGGTATTGATCAAAAGGGTTTTAGCCAAGCCAGGCACACCCACCAGAAGAGAATGCCCTTTACAAAAAATAGAAAGCAATAGCAGGTCTACTACCTCTTGTTGACCAATGATCACTTTGGCAATCTCCTCTCTGAGTTGCTGGTACTTATGACCGAGCTGTTTTACAGCCTCTACATCATTGTTATTCGACATATTGTGATGATTGTTTTATCCAATCGCTTTTGAAGTTGCAATTGAAATAGTCATTATTAACTCTTACGTACGTCTTCTTTATTTTCTCAGAAATCCACTTATCATTGGCTTCGTTTTGCTTCTCCTGAAGAGCATAATTTTGCAATAGTTGGTAATCGGTTTGCAAATTGGCACGATGAGGCTCCGACTTATCGATCAACTTCAAAAGGCGATAACCTTCTTTACCGTCAGGTGTACGGAAAAAAGCTGGCTCTGAAATTCGCCCTTCTTCAAGCTGATCGAGAACATAGAAAACATCTTTATCTAAAGCGCCTGTTTGCCAGTGAGTCTCCCCTGTTTGAGGATTAATGCTGAGCCCTCCGTTCAACTTTGAATTTTCGTCCTGCGAAAATCTTTCGGCTGCTTCTTCAAAAGTGAGCTTCTTAGCGATGACCATCTCTCTAACACTGTCGAGATAGCTTTCTGCTTTCTGAAGGTTTTCCGGGGAAATTTTTGGTTTGATGAGGATATGGCGTAAATCCAGTTCTTCTCCCCTCCTCTTCTGCAATTGCACAATATGATAGCCGTATTCTGTTAAGAAGGGATCGGATATCTCGTTTTCCTTCAGGTTAAAGGCTACTGCTTCAAACTCTTTAACAAACTGTCCTCTTTTTATGCCTTTGTATTCTCCCCCGTTTTTAGCACTCCCCGGGTCTTCTGAATACAGAACAGCCATTGTGCTGAAGGAGGAACCATCTTCCACTCTCTTTTTCAGGTCTTTTAAACGCTTAATCGCTTCTTGCTTAGCATCCTTGCTAACCTTGGGGTATTTTATGATCTGGGCGTATTCAACCTGGGCATCTACCAAAGGTAAACTGTCTTTGGGAAAGCCCTTGTAAAAGGTTCTTACTTCACTGGGGGTAATTTCAATGCCGGATGTTATCTCACGCAGCATTTTTTGAGCGATCATCTGGTCTCTGACAAAAGGCTCCATTTCTTCTTTTAATTCCAATACCGACTTTTTGTAGTACTGTTCCAATCTCTGCTGACTACCAAACTGTTGAATAAACACCTGGAGTCTCCTCTGAATGGTAAGATCTATTTCTTCCTCTGTTACTTCTATACTGTCCAGTTCAGCCTGGTGCAACAAAAGTTTCTCAAACAAGAGTTCTTCAAAAATGCGACACTTTTCTCCTTCATCACTTGCAAGCCCTTGTCTTTTCAGGTTGTCAAACTGCTGATCAATATCTGTTTTTAAAACAATATTGTTCCCTACCACTGCCACCACACCATCTACTATTTGGGGTTGGGCTTTTAGTGAGATACAGGAGATAAATACTGCTGCAATGAAGCTCTTCGCTTTAAAATGTTTCAAATTCTTTTTTTTCAAGGGCATCGTTCAGTAAGCTTTTTTCCAAATTCTCCAGGAGTTCCAGTTTGCGCCTGTTGATAATAATATTCTTAATAATATCC
Source organism: Owenweeksia sp. (assembly GCA_028277105.1). Classification (GTDB taxonomy): domain Bacteria; phylum Bacteroidota; class Bacteroidia; order Flavobacteriales; family Schleiferiaceae; genus JANQHO01. Next base: position 12,206 of record JANQHO010000104.1, read on the forward strand.
TTTACATAAGGTAGCGGTGAGTCAGAATCTTTTATTTTATAATCTACTATTTCAAGCCAATAGATTTTGCTGCTGTCCGCTAATTCCACAAAATGATTGCGCATTAAAAACTCACTCTGATTATATGTCTCTAACGGTATCACCGAAACCAATTCATTGAAGCTGATCCAATTGGTATCCTCTAAAGAAAAGGCAGCCGCATATTTCAAAGAGTAGTCCAACATTTTTTCCCGGTCTTTTTCTTTCGTTAATCTAAACCAATCCTGGGCATCACCAATCTTAGGAGCTTCTTTTCTAAGGATTACATAACGCGCTTTGAGTATATTTTCTTTTAATTGAAAATTATCAGAATTATTTCTGTAAAATTCCCGAATTTCCTCTTCGGTGACATTAGTATCCAGTTTTTGCCTTATATATTCTTGTTGGTAAGCAAACTTGAGTAAATCATTGCGATATTTATTGATTTGATCCTCAAAGTTTTTCTGTTCTTCATTGAGATTGTATTCGGCCTTCAAAATAAGAAGTTGTTCACGAGCCCAGGCATTGACGTAATTCTGAAGAAAAGCAAGGCTATCTGCTTCTCCAATTTCACCAGGGATAAGATCTTCTACTTCTGAAAAATACAAGTACTGATTATAAACCCGGGCCAGAGGTTCGCCTTTATCGTTTTCTTCTTCAGCCGGCTTGAGGAACTGACAGGAAACCTGCGAAAGCAATAATAATATGTAAACTATATTATTCCTCAAATGCAGCTTCTGTTTCAAGTGTAGCCACAGTTTTTTCGAGTACTTTATTGTTGATGTTTACCTTGTACTTCTCTTTCAGGGATTTAATCCATTCCTTTTCCAGGTGATCCTGATAATTGCTTATCACCAGGCCACGAGCTTCATCAAGGGTCTTGGTGGTTGGTGGCATAATTTTATTTACTGCAATAAACCTGTACCTGTTGTCTATTTCTTTAATTTTTGTAAACCCTGTTTCTTCTATATCAAAGTCTGTGGGCATTTTGCTATCACCTTCCTCAAAAACCTTTTGGGTAATATTTACATTCAACTGACTATCCACATTTAACTGATTTTGAACGGTATCGGGATGATTTCCTTTTTTCAGAGCTTTCATGGCTTTTTTAGCTAGCTTCTTGTCTGCTGCATCTACCAGAGTCAAGTCATAACGTTTATCCCAGCGGTATTTGTCCTTATTGGCATTGTAGTACTCATACAGACCTGTACTATCCTCAACTGCTTTTCTCCAAACTTTTTCTTCGGTAAGATCAAACAAGAGGATTCCTTCATAGTATTCTCTACTCAACAAACGGAAATCCGGATATTTATCTTCCAGCCTTGTTTTTTCATATTCTATGATCTTTTGTTCCTGATAGCCGTCTAAAACTGAGTTTAACTGTCTTTCGAGGCTTCCTTCTTTTACCAACCTGCTCTGGCTTCCTGCTAAAAAGCTGAGATAATCCTTTACCGTAAACTTGTTATCCACAAATTCAAAAAGAACTTTGTCACCCCCTTTTAAATTTTCTGCTTTGTAATTATTGAGCTTCAGTTCTTGCTTATTTACTTGTTTAAAAGCTTGTTTTTTAACTTTAGGATACTCCTTGAAACTGTACTCCTTTTTCAGAGTTTTGATCAGACTTGTAATACTTTGTTGGGAACGGTCGTCTCTCTCTACATTTTTCTTGATCGTTGTTTTAGATTCTTCAAAAGGAAGGAGGGTTTCCTTACTAACCAATTTAATGATGTGCCAACCCACAGGAGTTTTTACTGGTTTAGAATAGTCATCAGGATTTTGAAGAGAAAAAGCTGCTTCTTCAAAATCTGGATGCATACGGTTTATTCCGAAAGGTCTCAGCAGCCCTCCATTTTTAGAAGTTGTTTTGTCATCACTGTACTTTAATACCAAATCTTCAAACTTTGCCCCATTCTCTAGCTCGTTGTATATTTCATTGATCTTCTTTTCAGTATTTTCAGCTTCCTCAGAAGTAGATTTTTCATTACTGATTAACATGATATGGGCAACACTTATCATTCCTCTGGCGGGGCGTTTATCAATAGCTTTTACAATGTGGTATCCAAAACGGGTTTTTACGGGGTCGGGAGCAATCTTACCCACAGGAGTATTGTAAGCTGCTGATTCAAAAGGATAAATCATACTAAATACCGTGAAGTAGCCTAAATCTCCTCCATTTTTGGCAGAATAATCATCTTTGGAATGTTCCCTGGCTAAAGCTTCAAAATCCTCTCCTTTATTAATGCGCTGAATTAATTCCTTAGCTTTATTGTAGGCAGAGAGTGTATCATCACCTTCCGGTACCAGCATGATGTGAGCTGCTCTTACATCGTACTTCATACGACTGTAGGCTTCTCTTATCAATTCTTCTGTTACCTTGTTATCGGTTAAGTAAGGTTGCGATAACTGGTTTCTGTAGTTAAAATACTCTCTTTGAAAGGCTTCAGAGGTATCCTTTCCCATCTCTTTGGCCTGGTGAACTTTAAGCTTAAAATTCACGTACAGATCCAGGTATTCCATCGGTGTTTTAGGGTCTATATCTTTACCCAGATTGCGGTTTTTATTGTACACAGCTATATATTCACCTGCTGTAACAGTATCATCTTCTACTGTAAACAACACCTGATCTTCCAGATTTCCCCTATCAGCTTCTTGAGCTACAGTTGATAAGGATAAAGCACATATAGTTAAAGCAAGAGTAATTCGTTTCATTGTATTGTAATTATTCCGATTGCAAACCAAATAAAAATTTATTTACGACTGTAATTTGGAGCTTCTCTTGTTATATGAACATCGTGAGGGTGACTTTCATACACTCCAGCAGCCGTGATGCGCACAAAACGAGCATTTTGTTGTAGTGATTTTACATCAGGCGCACCACAATATCCCATTCCTGCCCTTAAACCACCTATAAACTGATACATAACTTCACTAAGTTCTCCTTTGTAGGCTACCCTGCCTACGATTCCTTCGGGAACAAGCTTTTTAATATCGTCTTCAACATCCTGGAAATAGCGATCTTTTGAGCCTTGTTGCATAGCTTCAATTGATCCCATTCCACGATAGGTTTTGTAACGTCTGCCTTCATAAATTATGGTTTCACCGGGTGCTTCTTTAGTTCCGGCTAATAAGGAACCCAACATAACACTGTCAGCACCGGCTGCTATTGCTTTTACAATGTCGCCCGTGAACCTTACTCCTCCATCTGCTATTAATGGTACGCCACTATCGCCAATTCCTTTTCTCGCTTCAATAATTGCCGACAATTGTGGTACTCCTACTCCAGCTACCACTCTGGTTGTACAAATTGACCCCGGTCCTATTCCTACTTTAATTGCATCTGCACCCGCTGCTACCAGATATTCTGCAGCCTCTTTGGTCGCTATATTTCCCACTACAATATCAAGATCGGGATATTTACTTTTCACTTTTTTCAAAGCACTTACCACCCCCTGTGTGTGACCATGGGCGGTATCAATTATTATAGCATCAACATTTGAATCTACTAATGCTTCTACCCTGTCGAGTATATCTGACGTAACGCCAACTGCTGCTGCCACCCTGAGCCTGCCATAATTATCTTTACAGGCATTAGGCTTGATCCTCAGTTTGGTAATATCACGATAAGTAATTAAACCTATTAAAGTATTGTCCTTGGTAACTACTGGTAACTTTTCTATTTTGTGCTCCTGAAGAATAACTTCGGCTTCCTCAAGATTGGTCTTCTCATGGGTAGTTATGAGGTTTTCCCTAGTCATTATCTCTCTCAGATAACGATCATCTCTCTTCTCAAACCTAAGATCCCGGTTAGTTATTATCCCTATTAGCTTCTTATTATCATCAACAATTGGAATCCCCCCAATTCTATATTCAGACATCATCCTCTTGGCATCAGACACCAAAGCATTTTCATGTAAGGTAACCGGATCGAGTATCATGCCGCTTTCAGCCCTCTTCACATTGCGAACTTCCATAGCCTGCTGTTCAATACTCATATTCTTGTGTAGAACTCCTATCCCTCCATCCTGGGCAATGGCAATAGCCATTGTAGACTCTGTAACGGTATCCATCGCTGCAGAAATTATCGGTGCCTTTAACTCAATATTTCTGGTAAAACGGGTTGTAAGATCTACTTCTCGGGGAAGAACTTCAGAATAGGCAGGAACCAATAAGACATCATCGTAAGTTAATGCCTCACCTAAGATTTTATCGTTATGGAGTATCATAGGGAAAAGCAATTTTTGTTAAAAATTGCATGCAAAAATAACAATTCCCCGACTAAGTTTATTACTAAAGCCTTTTTAGTCATTGAGCTATCCTATTATTCTATAAAACCCCGTTTATTACGGGGTTTTATAGATAGTGTTGATATTTTGAGATTTGTGGGTTGTGTAGTCTGGGCTATCTGACGAGTGTAAAGCTGCCTCTTTTTTCCTGGGCATCATCCCCTGGGGTAGCATACTGAATGTAGTATACATACACACCCTGGGGAGCGGGT
>JANQHO010000076.1 GCA_028277105.1 Owenweeksia sp.
TATTGATAAACAATGCAGCGGGAAATTTTATCAGTCCTACTGAGAGGTTATCACCAGGCGCTTTTGACGCTGTAATAGATATTGTTTTAAAAGGTACTAAAAATTGTACTCTGGCTTTTGGCAAGCACTGGATCAATAATAAACAAACGGAAAAAGTAGTATTGAATATTGTTACAACCTATGCTCAAACAGGTTCGGCTTATGTGGTACCATCGGCTACGGCTAAAGCAGGGGTATTGGCTATGACCCGCTCACTGGCGGTGGAGTGGGCCAAATATCAAATCCGTTTTAACGCAATAGCACCAGGGCCTTTTCCCACTAAGGGAGCCTGGAGCAGAATACTGCCAGGAGATATTCCCGGAAAGCTAAAAGTGGAGAACCAGGTTCCTCTTAAAAGAGCAGGGGAAAGACAGGAACTAGCCAATCTGGCAGCTTACCTGGTTTCTGATTATGCTGCCTATATGAACGGTGAGGTTGTAACTATTGATGGAGGTGAATGGCTGCTGGGGGCCGGGCAGATGAACTTTCTGGAGGATCTGAGCCCTGAAATGTGGGATTGGGTAGGTAAAGTGACCCGGCAGAGCAAAGAGTGAAAAAGCTATTGTTCATATTAACTTTGCTTTCAGCTTGCCAACAGCAAGAAACTGAAGCCAACATTGATTGGCAAGGCCACCGGGGAGCCCGGGCTGTGTATCCTGAAAATACGATTCCTGCCTTTAAATACGCGTTGGAAACCGGTGTTAAAACCCTGGAGATGGATGTGGTTATTACTGCTGATTCTATGGTGGTTTTATCCCATGAGCCTTATATGAGTGCAGAAATATGCTTTCACTCCCATGCGGGTAGCTTTGACGAAGAGCAGGCCCGGGCTTTCAATATTTATCAAATGACTTATGAGCAGGTAAAGCAGTTTGATTGTGGCTCTAAAAACCACCCCCGTTTTCCCGGCCAAAAGAAGGTGAAAGTGCACAAACCACTGTTGGCGCAGGTAATTATGACTGCTGAGGCTATGGCTATACAACAGAAGAGAGCCTTGCCCTATTATAATATCGAGATCAAAAGCAGGTCTGAATGGGACACCGTTTACCATCCTGAAATACCGGCTTACGCAGATCTGGTTATAGAAGTAATCAAAGCTTACCAGGTTAATGAACGATCTTACATACAGAGTTTTGACAAAAGGGCGTTGCGCTATATTCACCAGAGTTATCCCGATATAAAATTGGTTTTACTGGTGGAGGATAAACCTGATTTCCGGGCCGAAATTGAGGAATTGGGATTTGAGCCTGAAGTATACAGTTGTTATTACCCTCTGGTGAATGAAGAAATGGTTTTTTATTGCCGTGAAAAAGGCATTAAACTTATTCCCTGGACAGTAAATCAAGAGGAAGATATTTCTGCTCTAATCAAAATGGGAGTGGATGGCATCATAACAGATGATCCTATTCTGCTCATGAAATTCTAATTCTCTATTCTCTTTAATCCTTTTTTAGCAGGTTCATAAATAGGCAGTATTTCCAGGGCTTTTTGATAATCTTTCCGGGCATTGATAACATCTCCTGTTACTTCAAAAGTGTAGCCCCGGCCGTAATAGGCTTTATAATTTCTTTGTTTAGCCAAAATAGCCCTTGAAAAATATTCCTTGGCTTCTTGATATTCTCTGATCTCCACGTACAGGTAACCCAGGTTAAAAAGACTCTCTGGATCATGGGGATTTATTTGGAGTGCTTTGGTGTAAGATTCTAGCGCGCGATTTATATCATCAATATTAGTGTAATAAACCCCCAGTTTATAATATATATCGGCCCGGTTGGGCTGCAATTCAAGTATGCGTTCAAAATAATAACGGGCTAGTGTATCCTTGCGGTTGGTAAGGGTTACACCCATTATGTCCAGGGCATCAATGTAATTCTGATCGAGGTCAATCGCTTTTTGAAAATATTGCAGGGCTGTAACGGTATCTCGCTTGTAATCCCTTATAATGTAGCCTTTTAGAAAAAAAGCGGGAGCAGCATATTTGTCGTAAGCAATTACCGCATTGACCTGCTCCAGGGCTTTGTCGTAATTTTTCACTGCTACGTATATTTCGGTAAGCTTCATGCGGCAGTCAGTATTCTCAGGATCCAGGTTTATGCATTTTATCCATTCATCCCTGGCTTGCCTGGTTTGATTTTGGATATAGTGAATTTCCCCTTTTAAGCTGTGAGCCTCGGCAAGGTTGGAGTCGATCTGTAAAGCGGCCATTATATCTCCAGCAGCTGCGGGTAGATTTCTGTTTTTGAGGTGGGATTTTGCCCGGTTTACAAGCGCATGGGCGTCATTGGGATTTTTGCCCAGGTAATTATTCAGGCTATCTAAAGGAGAGCTTTTGGGCTTCACAACCTCCTGTACAGCGTCATTTCGGGAGTTTTTATTTTGGGCTGGTTGGCTTTGCTCTTCTGACTGACAGGCCAATACTGTAACTATGGAAATAAGGTAGAATAGCTGTTTTATCATTCTTCTAAATTAAATAAGCTCAGTGTTATACTGAGCTTATATTGTAATTAATGCTAGTTAGCAGTTTTTATTGTGGAGAAATAGCCTCTTTGATCTTTTCTTCTATTTCTTCGGCTAACTCGGGGTTGTCGGTCAACAACTGGCGTACAGCGTCCCTTCCCTGCCCGAGCTTGGTTTCGCCATAACTGAACCAGGAACCGGATTTTTTTACAATGTCATTATCTACCCCCAGATCGATGATTTCACCTATCTTGGAAATACCTTCTCCGTACATAATATCAAATTCGGCTTGCCGGAAAGGAGGGGCTACCTTGTTCTTCACCACTTTTACCCGGGCGCGGTTACCGCTTACCCCGTCAGCATCTTTTATTTGTGAAGTTCTGCGAATATCCAGCCTTACAGAGGAATAAAATTTAAGGGCATTACCACCTGTAGTAGTTTCCGGGTTACCAAACATCACCCCGATTTTATCGCGCAGTTGGTTGATGAAAATACAACAGCATTTGGTTTTGCTGATGGTGGCGGTAAGCTTGCGCAAAGCCTGTGACATTAAACGGGCCTGCAGGCCCATTTTACTGTCGCCCATCTCTCCTTCTATCTCACTTTTGGGAGTAAGAGCTGCCACCGAGTCGATCACAATGATATCAATGGCACCTGAACGGATGAGATTATCTGCAATTTCCAGCGCTTGTTCACCATTGTCGGGTTGAGAAATGATGAGGTCTTCGGTATTTATCCCTACTTTCTCAGCGTAGGTGCGGTCAAAGGCATGTTCTGCATCAATAAACGCTGCTATACCTCCTTCTTTTTGAACTTCGGCAATAGCATGCAGGGTAAGCGTTGTTTTTCCCGAAGATTCAGGACCAAATATTTCAATTACCCGCCCCCTGGGATAGCCGCCAATTCCAAGCGCTATATCCAAACCAATAGAGCCGGAAGAAATAGACTCAATTTGTTCTACAGCACTATCTCCCATGCGCATTACAGCCCCTTTGCCATAAGTCTTATCCAGTTTATCCATGGTAAGTTTAAGGGCTTTCAACTTGGCATTTTTATCGTCACTCATTAATATTTGATTTTTAAGTGGAATAGTATGAAGCAAACAAATATAGGTATTAGCAGCACTGGCTTTTTAAATGTTGAAAAGTTCCTGGATTGTGGCAAAATTATAAACAGCGGAGGTTGTTTTGCAATAAGGTGAAGAGAATATAAATAAAAAAGCCACTAACACATTAATTCAAAGAGGTGTTAATGGCTTTTATTTTTTTAAAAGTAAAACTACTTAAGCTCTACTTTTTTACCCGTTAAGCTGTGAATTTTTTGCTTCAGGTCTTCAATTTCCATTTCAGCTCTTCTTTCCAGTTCTTTATCAAAAGCACTCTTCATAATAGCTACTTGTTCAGTATCAAAGTGATCAAAAAACTGGTTTCCAAAAGCTGCTTTTACTCCACCTCCCCCTCTGGTAGTTATCTGACTTTTTAAATAATCAGCAACTAACTTAGGAGTGTAAGCACTTTTTGGTTCTCTAGCCATAAAAATCAATTTTTAATTAT
>JANQHO010000096.1 GCA_028277105.1 Owenweeksia sp.
AAAGACGGGCTTGTAAACCAATTACAGGATTAAAAACTAAATGTAAATTTATAGTCGTATTTAAATAATAACCTGTAAACTTTTTTTAGGACGGGTCACCGTCCCTTCTCAAGGTTTACGCCTTTCGGGAAAATCCGCACCCCTGTACCTTTGATTATTTGGTCATCCAGGTCAACCACGGCCCAGCCAATGGAATTAGTTCCCAGATCCAGCCCTAAAATATTGCTCATTATTCTTCATCAATTCTTAAGAAAATCTAAAATAAAAATTTAGTGATCACGTAGATATTTCAGGGGTATTTTTTTACTTTTGAAACAGAAAAAGAATTTCCTTTTAGTATTCTATTCACAATAAGGCTACATGCCGAAGGTGTAAAACCTTGAACCCTGCGTACTCCATAGGGTTCTTTTTTTAGAACAGCAAGGGCTTAAAGCCCAATCCCAATTGCCAGATAAGGGTAAAAACTGACAGTATAATATAGAAATACCTCCTGACCCAAAGCTTTAATAATGCCCGGTTTACTTTAAAGCCCATTTTTTCAAATAAATAAGAGTAAAAGGTAGTCTCATTGTTATCGTTCAAATTATGACGGACGTTGAGCAAACAACGGTTGAAGATCAAGAACTGCAGTAAAACAATCAGATAGGCAGGTACCATTAAATACCACGAAAACAAAAAGGGCCCTATCCAGGCTAAACAAGTGATCAACAAATGAAACCAGAAAACCAGGTTGTGGTGATTTTCTGCTGCCGGATCAATATGGTCTCTTTCTGAAGTCAAAACCAGCTAAAGATAAAGCAGAAAGCAAATACTGCAAGTTTAAACCCAGGCTATCCATAATTCAATGAAGTGCACTTATTAAGCCCGTTCTGTTAACACTTTTCAAGGGCTTAACAGCAAGGTAAAATTGTTAATATCTGATTTAAAACACTGGTTTTTAAGCCTCTTACTTTAATGTAAGCTTAACCAAAACTACAAGCTGCTGTAACGGATGAAATAACGCCTTTTGCTCCCTTTGCAGCGAAAATTAAACGCTAACACTACCCCACTAACACATGAAACTATCAAGCATTGCAAGCACCTTTGTTTTTCTACTCACTCTGAATTTTAACGCCTTAGCCAAAGGCGGGGAAGAAACTGAGATCAGGAATTTTGGCTCGGAACTGGGAAGCCAGATCATCAACCTGGTAAACTATCCCGAGTTTGCCCGTAACCTGATGGGCAGCCAGGAAGTGATCATCCACTTTACCGTAGATGAAAACTACCAGATCCACATGCTGGATACCCAGGGGTCGAATGCCCGTCTTAGCACATACGTAAAATCTATGCTGGAAGGCAAGGAAGTGCACACCTCAACGGACCGCATCAACAAGGATTTCCGTATCAAACTGGTTTTCAAATAAAAAATTAATGTAAAAAAAGCTGTCTCAAGCAAGTACCGGTAAGGTCATTCCGAACGAAGTGAGGAATCTGAACATACCAAAAACAGATTCTTCACTTCGTTCGGAATGACAGCCTTCAAGACAGCTTCTTTTATTGTATACCATTGCTTACTTTTGGGCGTTATTTAACCTAAAGTTTATGCCCCTTAAAGTTTTTGCTTTTTCCTTTGTTTTTTTTAATACGGTATTTTGTTCCCTGGCACAAACAGCCGAGGATTTTGAGAATTTCGGCCGCGAAATCTTCACATCACTTACCGATACCAGTCTCCCCTTTGCCCCGGAATATATCCGCATCAAAGAATACGAATATCTCATAGATCAGCAAAAGGCTTCCTACTCCCAAAAGGAGCTTATGAAACACCAGATAAACCAAAACTACACGGAGGAGTACATTCGCTACCAAAAAAATACCACTTCCTTCTCAGAAGAATATCAAAATGAGGTGATTAATGGCGCATCGATGGAGTATTCCAGTACCTACTGGGAACCTTTGGAAGGCAGTGAATTGTCGTACACTATAGAAACAACCTACCTGTATAAAACGGATAGGGTTCAAACCGAAGTGAGGATAGTTTACGATGTAGCCTGGATAAGAGATCACTTTGTCATTCTCGGCCTTTTTGAGGAAGACTTTTAAGCGTTTTTATTACCGAGCATAGGCACAAAACGGAAATCCCCGTGATCTTCTATAACTATATCTGTTTCAGAATTTTTAAGTATTAATTTCATCTTTTGCGAACCTTCCCCCAAGGGAATTACCATCCGGCCACCTACTTTTAACTGTTTAACCAGTTCCTGAGGCAATTCCGGTGCTCCGGCAGTTACAATGATCTTATCATAAGGAGCATAAGATGGCATTCCCTGATAGCCATCACCAAACTTCATGTTGATCTTGTAGCCCAGGCGTTCCAGCAAAACCTTTGTCTTGTCGAAGAGTTCCTTTTGGCGTTCTATAGTATACACTTTAGCCCCTATTTCGGCTAATACCGCTGCCTGGTAACCGCTACCGGTACCCACCTCCAAAACTTTTTCCCCTTTTTGGAGCTGAAGGAGTTCGGTTTGAAAAGCTACTGTATAAGGTTGACTGATGGTTTGCCCGGCCCCTATGGGAAAAGGTTTATCCTGGTAAGCAAATTCCTCAAAAGATGAATCCAGGAAAACGTGACGCGGGATACGGCTGATCGCTTTGAGTACTTTCTCATCGCGTATACCTTTATCGATCAGTATCCTTACCAGTTTTGAACGTTGCCCTTTGTGCTTTGCCAGGTCGTATACCATTTATTTACTCTGGTTTTATATAGTTACCCAAAGGAACCTGTATTGTACTATCAGGCTTCCCTCCTCTGTTTTTTATTATTCTCCAAATATCGATAAGCGTTGACTTAAAAAAACCGCCTGGTATTTTTATAATAAACAAAATACTGTGAACACTAAACTCAAACGCAATAAAAGCTTTTCCACCGGGCAAAAAAATTACCTTTGTCGCAAATTAATTGATACATGCTCAAAATTGGTGTATTGGGAGCCGGGCATCTGGGAAAGATTCACTTGAAATGCCTGGAAGCTTTGCCAGATGTATACGAGATAGCTGGTTTTTATGATCCAGATAAAGACAAAGCAGAGGCCGTAAGCAGGGATCTTGGCCTTAGGGCTTTTTCCAGTACTGAAGAATTAATAGAAAGTGTGGATGTAGTTGACATTGTTACCCCCACACTGAATCACTACGATTGTGCTGTTAAAGCCCTGCGCAGTTTTAAGCACATTTTTATTGAAAAACCCATAACCGAAACTTCACAGCAAGCCAAAGAACTCATCAAGTTGAGTGAAGAGGCAGGAGTTAAGGCCCAGGTAGGACACGTGGAGCGTTACAACCCGGCTTTTATCAGTGCCAGGGATTACATTGAAAACCCCATGTTTATTGAAACTCACCGCCTGGCAGAGTTCAATCCCAGGGGCACGGATGTACCCGTAGTACTGGACCTGATGATACACGATATTGATATTGTTTTGAGTGTGGTAAAATCCAATCCCAAAAAGATCAGTGCCAGCGGAGTAGCCGTGGTGAGCGATACTCCTGATATTGCCAATGCGCGCATTGAATTTGACAATGGTTGTGTGGCCAACCTTACTTCCAGCCGTATATCACTTAAGAATATGCGCAAAACCCGAATTTTTCAACGCGATGCTTACATTACCATCGATTTCCTGGACAAAGAAAGCGAGGTGATACGTATGAAAAAAGTTGTAAATGACGATGATCCTTTTGCTATGATAATGGATCTGGGTAATGGCAACAAGAAGCAAATCTACTTTGAAAAACCTGAAAACCTGAAAATCAATGCTATACAGGAAGAATTAAAAACTTTTGCCCTATCGGTCAATAAAAACCTACCTGTAAACGTTACGTTAGAGGATGGTTACCGCGCTCTTGAAGTAGCGGAAGATATCCTTGAAAAAATCAACCTGAACCTGAATGTTATAGCCTGAAATATGGCCCAAAGATTACCTTTACACATTGTGCTGTTTAGCACAATTATTTTTTTTATTATATCCTGTAATAAAGATACGTACAAGGCAACTCAGCCTGTGTATATCTCAGTCCCTGGAATCCAGCTTTCTACTGATCCAACTACCGAAGGGTCAAATCATCACAAGATCAATACCGTATGGATACTGGTCAATGACAAACAGATTGGCACTTATGAGCTGCCTTGTACAGTACCTGCTATTTTGGATGAAGGAGAAAACAAGGTTCAGTTATTTCCTGGGATATTTCTCAATGGCAGCAGCTCAATGCGGGCAATTTATGAGCCATACAATAGCCTGGATTTTACCCTCCAATATTCCGGTAATACTGCTATCCCTGATACTCTTGTTCCCGATTCGGCCGATCTGGTTACTACTTACAGTAATCTTAAAACGGTAACAGTACTGGAAGATTTTGATCAATCGGGAATTAACCTTGAAACAACTCCGCAAAGTGATACTGGTATAACAAAAACCAACGATCCTTCTAAAATTTTCGTTAATCCTGAAACGGGGATGAGCGATGGCGAAGTTGGTGAGATCGTTCTTACCGGTAACCAGAATCTTGCTGAGCTGGTAACGGTAGAATCTTATGATATAAGTGTAAACCGCGCCAATGCCTTTGTAGAAGTGAGTTACCGCTCCAACGTTCCCATTACCGTAGGTGTTATAGCCGATTTACAATCGCAGATAGTACAAGCACCTACAGTGGTGATTTTACCAAAAGATGAATGGAATAAAATTTATATAAACCTCGTGTCTGAGATTACAGCCTATGCCAATGCTGTTGATTTTAAGATATTCTTCGGAGTGATAAAGTCTTCAGACATAGACACAGCAAGGGTTTACTTGGATAATCTTAAACTGGTGTACTGAAGTACCCGCCCATGAAAAACGATTTACTACAACGTTTAAAATATATTTTTTGGGATACGGTAGCCGCCTGCGGGGGTTATACCATTCTTTATACCTTCCGGAAAGTAATTATCGAAAAAAAGCGTTTTGGCGAAGTTGATTTTACTTTTAGCCAAAATTACTACCTGGGGCTGGTACTCATTTCTGCTTTCTGGATCATCATATACTTTGTTACCGGTTTTTACAAAGACATCTATCGCAGATCGCGTTTGAAGGAGTTGACCTACACCTTTAACGCCTCTTTACTAGGCAGTGTCTTTATCTTTTTTGCTCTTTTGCTAGACGATTGGGTTTCTGTCTATACAGATTATTACCGGGGCTTTATCGTATACTTCTCCAGTCATTTTTTGCTTACCAGCCTTTTCAGAATACTTATTAGTACCCGCTCTCATCTGCGTATCCGGAAAGGTAAAATATGGTTTAATACCCTGATGATCGGCAGTAATGAGAATGCTGTTGGATTATACAACAATATGGCCCTTAAAAGTCAGAAAACAGGTAACCGCTTTGTGGGCTTTGCCAGTGTTAATAACAATATCCGTTTTCTGGTAGAAAAAAACCTTAATTACCTCGGGCCTCATACCGAACTCCCGGAAATCATCCAAAAACACTGCATTGAAGAAGTCATCATCGCCATTGAATCATCCGAACATGAAAAGCTGGAAGAAGTGATCAATATTATGGAAGATACAGACGTTAAAATTAAGATGATCCCCGATACCTACGACATCATTTCCGGCAAAGTACGCCTGGAGTCTCTCAGTTCAGCGCCACTGATTGAAATCAGTCACGAACTGATGCCCCTGTGGCAAAGAGTTTTAAAACGCGCTTTTGACATTCTGACTTCCCTTATTCTTTTGATCCTGTTTTCACCTGTATTTCTCCTTTCGGCTATCATGGTGAAGCTATCCAGTCCCGGCCCTATATTTTTCAGGCAGGAACGAACCGGCCTGCACGGAAAAAATTTCCAAATGATAAAATTCCGTTCCATGTACCAGGACGCTGAAAAGGAAGGGCCGCAATTGAGCAGCGAAAATGATGACCGCATTACCAATTGGGGGCGTGTTATGCGCAAATACCGCCTGGACGAACTCCCCCAGTTTATCAATGTCATACTGGGTGAGATGTCAATTGTGGGGCCCCGGCCCGAACGGAAATATTACATTAATATGATTATGCGCAAAGCGCCACATTACAAACATCTCCACAAAGTAAAACCCGGTATTACCTCCTGGGGGATGGTTAAATTCGGTTATGCAGAAAATGTGGAGCAGATGGTGGAGCGTCTTAAATACGATATTATTTACATAGAAAACATGAATTTATTCAACGACCTTAAAATACTCATCTATACAGTATTGATCGTATTGCAGGGGCGTGGTAAATAGATGGATCCAAAGAAGTTCAAACAGCAGGCAACGGCCAAAAGAACCGAAAACAAAAAGTTTTTCCAGCAACTGAAGAAAAAAAATCCCAAACAACTAGACCGGGATTTCCATCGCCTTCACCACGAAGTATTTGCCGAAATAAATTGCCTGGATTGCGCCCTTTGTTGTAAAACAACCGGCCCTTTATTTACAGAAAAAGATATTGACCGCCTGTCCAGGCATCTGAAAATGAGAGCAGCCGATTTTATGGATCAATATCTCTTTTTAGATGAAGATGGGCACTACGTTTTACAACAATTGCCCTGTCCTTTCCTGGGAGCCGACAACTATTGTACGGTTTACGAAGCGAGACCAAAAGCCTGCCGCGAATTTCCTCACACTGACCGCAATAAAATCCACCAGATACTAAACCTTACCCGTAACAACACCGAAGTATGCCCTGCTGTCTTTGAAATGGTAGAACGCCTGAAAAAGCAATAAGCTTTTACCGGAGTTTTACCATCTTTGAATTATGGAAACACTGGATTCCGTTCAGCTAAATTTCAATAACCAAAGTCTTCTTATTCTCAATATCTGTCTCGCTATTATCATGTTCGGAGTGGCGCTGGATATTAAAGTAGCTGATTTTATCAGGCTGGTAAGGGAGCCCCGCCTCACTTTGATCGGATTGATCTCCCAATTCATCATATTGCCGGCTCTTAGTTTTTTACTGGTTTGGATTTTGAAACCCTCTCCCAGCATAGCACTGGGTATGATATTGGTGGCTGCTTGCCCGGGAGGTAATATATCCAACTTTATGAGCCACCTCGCAGGAGGCAATGCCGCCCTTTCAGTCAGCTTAACCGCTGTATCATCAGTGCTATCTATTTTTCTCACTCCTTTTAATCTCACCCTCTGGGGCGGCCTTTACTCCCCTGCCTCTTCCATCATGCAAGAGATAAGCCTTAACCCCCTTGACATCTTCAAGACTATTTTTCTCATCATAGCCATTCCACTTTGTCTGGGTATGCTTTTGGGGCATTACCAACCTATAATAGCCCGGAAAATGGGAAGTGTACTGAAGCCTCTATCTATATTGATCTTTGCAGGCTTTGTAGCGATTGCCTTTTTGAACAACTGGACGGCTTTTCTAGAAAATATTCACCGTGTAGTATTACTGGTATTCCTGCACAATGCTCTCGGGTTGGCCAGTGGTTATGGTTGGGGCAGTTTATGGCAACTGCCACTCAGAGATAAAAAAACCTTGAGCATTGAAACAGGTATTCAAAATTCAGGGCTAGGCCTTTTACTGATCTTCAGTTTCTTTAATGGCCTGGGAGGCATGGCGGTAGTAGCTGGCTGGTGGGGTATCTGGCATATTATTTCCGGTATGCTCTTAGCCTTTTACTGGTCTAAAAGAAGTTAGCAAACTTAAAGCAGCAGCTTTGCTGTTTCCTTTCTCTTTATTTTACCGTTTTCTGTTCTTACAAAGTAGGGAAGGTAAAAAACCTCTTTGGGTTTTTGATAAGGTTGTAACTCTTCAAAATTTACGGTTGAACGCTTGTCTCCTTCTATGATCAAAACCAGTTTCTCTCCCCATTTTTTATCGGGGAAACCACAAACAAAAAAAGGTTGTGACAGGTTTTTGATCTTTTTTTCTATTTCTTCCGGCTGTAGTTTGATGCCCCCTGAGTTGACAACATTATCATAACGTCCCCGCCAAATAAAACTGTGCTTATCATTCAGCTCTACAATATCATTGGTAATAAGTTGCTTCACTCCTATAGACGGAGCGTCAATAACAAGGCAATCCCTGTTATCCAGAGAAAACCCCACTCCTGGTAAAGCCTTAAAAAATTCACTTTTCAACTTTCCGTTGATCCTTCTCAGAGCTATGTGGGATATAGTTTCAGTCATCCCATAAGTATGATAAATCTCCCCCGGCATTTTTTTCAATTCCCTTTCCAGCTCATTATCAAGGGGTCCGCCTCCTATAATCAGCTTTTTTATGCGAGGCAATTCTTCATAAGAAGACTTTACCTGATAAGGAACCATGGCAGAAAAGTCAAACTCTCCATCAATCTCTTTCAAAGGATCAGCCGTTACACTGCTCAAATACAGATCCAACTCTCCTTCGAGCCATCTTACCAACATCATTTTCCCGGCTATATATTCAGCTGAAAGGCAGAGCAAAGCCTTATCCCCGGGTTTAAGGTTTAAAGCCTTAAGCGTAGCCCGGGCTGAGGCTCTCATATTTTTCTTTTGCAGTAAAAGGCTTTTGGGGGTCCCGGTGCTACCCGATGTATTTACCGGTAAACTCTCCAAGCCTGAGAATTCTTTTAAAAACGTTAAAACGGCTTCATCACAATTTAGATCTTCTAATTTTAAGTCATTAAAAATGTGAAGCTTACCAAATAATTTTACTCTTTTTTCATCTCTACCCAACCCGCTGGTATTTAAATGCGTGTATAAAAGTACAGTTCCTGATTCTATATAGCTAGTTGATCTAAGAACGCTAACCCTGTTTTCAAAAAGCACCTTTAAGGTGCTTTTTATCTTTTTAAGGTACAATTCTTGCTAATTTTTGCGCCAAATAAAATAATACATGCGCAAAGTATTACTACTGATCTTGCTGAGTAGTGGTTTACAAGCCCAACAAATTATTGTAAAAGATGCTGAAACAGGAAATCCCATTACCAACCTTTATATATTCTGCGACAGCGGTAGTACCCTTACCAATAAAGATGGTATAGCCAACCTGGCGGCTCTTGAGAATTGCAATATTCTCAATTTTCAACACCCTTCTTATGAATCTGCTTCCCTTACTGTAAAAAAGGTAAGGGAACTCAACTTTCAGGTATACCTTTCAGAATCGTTTATGAACTTAAACCAGGTAGAAGTTACTTTCAATAAATGGGAAGAAGACAGTCGTGAGATCCCCGTTGAAATAAGCCGGATCGAGGCCAAAGAAATTCAGTTTCAAAACCCTCAGACAGCAGCTGACCTGCTGGGCGTAAGTGGTGAAGTGTTTATACAGAAGAGCCAATTAGGAGGAGGAAGCCCCATGTTAAGGGGGTTCAGTACGAACAGAGTATTATTGGTAGTAGACGGGGTGCGCATGAACACAGCTATATTCAGGGAGGGAAACGTTCAGAATGTCATCTCGATCGATCCCAATACCGTCAGCTCTGCTGAAGTGATCTTTGGTCCTGGCTCAGTTATTTACGGAAGTGATGCCATAGGTGGGGTAATGGATTTTCACACCCTGACCCCACAATTTAGTTTCAACGAAAGAAGTAAACTGTCCATCAATTACCTGGCCCGTACTTCTTCTGCCAATAACGAAAGAACTGCTCATCTTCACTTCAACCTGGGAGGGAAAAACTGGGCTTCCCTGACCAGTTTTACCTTTACTGATTATGACGATCAGGTAATGGGAAGCCGCGGACCCGATGATTATTTGAGAACCCACTACCAGGACAGGGTAAACGGCAGGGATACCATACTGATAAACCCCAATCCCGAGGAGCAGATAGCTTCTGGCTACAGCCAGATAAATTTCATGCAGAAGCTCCGTTATCGTCCCCTGAGAGAATTGGATATCAACTATGGCTTTCACTACAGCGCCACTACTAATGTACCCCGCTACGACAGGCTAAACCTGTATGGCGACCGGCAAAGACCTTTGGATACCCTGCGCAATGCCGAATGGTATTACGGCCCCCAGGTGTGGATAATGAATAACCTCAATGCCACTTATAATAAATCTAACCGCTATTTTGACCGTGCCCAGGCCACTATCGCTCATCAGTTTTTTGAAGAGAGCCGCAACGACAGGAGAATATTCAGCAATACCCTGAGGTCGAGAGTGGAAAATGTAAATGCCCTTAGCTTTTCATTTGATTTTGAAAAGCAATTGAGAACCGACTCCCGCTTGTTTTACGGGCTGGAATATGTACATAACAAGGTAAGTTCCAGCGGGGAAAGAATCAATATTGAAACAGAAGAGGCCAACCCTACCTCCAGCCGGTATCCGGATGGTTCTACCTGGCAATATGTGGCAACTTATGCTAATCTCAAGCATGAGTTCAACGAAAAACTGATCTTTAATGCCGGGCTCAGGGCTAATTACGTTGCTTTGAGAGGCGAACTCGACTCTGATTTTTTCAACTTCCCTTTTGATGATATCAACCAGGATAATTTTGCTTTTAACGGAAGCATAGGCATTTCTTACCTGGCAGATGAAAGCCTTCAACTTAGGGCCAACCTGTCAAACGGCTTCAGGGCGCCCAATGTAGATGATGCTGCAAAAGTATTTGACTCGGGTAACGGTTTGGTAGTCGTGCCCAACGCCAATCTCAAACCCGAATTTTTATATTCCTTTGACGCAGGCCTGGTTAAAACCTTTTCCGATGAGGCCCGCTTTGAAGCCAGCGGCTTTATTTCCCTTCTCAACAATGCCCTGGTACGCAGGGATTTTACCTTTAACGGGCAAGACTCCATTTTTTATGATGATGAGTTGTCGCAGGTACAGGCTTTACAAAACGCTGATGAAGCACTGGTGATCGGAGGTCAGGCTGCTTTCTGGTTTGTGATTATT
This sequence comes from Owenweeksia sp., assembly GCA_028277105.1. GTDB lineage: Bacteria > Bacteroidota > Bacteroidia > Flavobacteriales > Schleiferiaceae > JANQHO01. The sequence continues at coordinate 10,851 of JANQHO010000096.1, forward strand.
GGCGATCTCGAAAGTAAATCCAGCGTTCATTATACTTGGGGTGAAACCAGTGATGGACAAAATTTGCGACACGTAGCCCCTCTTTACGGCATAACCCACTTGTATTATCGCTATAAAAAGCTCAATGCTGATCTCTATGCTGTCTTTAACGGTGAAGTCAGCTACCAGAACCTGGCTCCCAGCGAAAGAGATAAGTCTGAGATCTATGCCCTTGACGATGCCGGAAACCCCTACTCCCCTGCCTGGGCTACGCTCAATTTTAAGGCGGAATACCCTTTTGGCCCCAAGTTCACTTTACAGGCGGGAGTAGAAAATATATTGGACGTCCGCTACCAGCCGTATTCTTCAGGTATAGCCGCTCCCGGGCGTAATTTTATTATAGCGGTTAGAGGAAGTTTCTGAAAAGTTGATTGTATAATCTGGATATTGACGTTTTTCATTACCATCATTTCCAAACGAGGTGAAGAATCTGTTTGTAGTTAGTCAACACTAAACCGTAAAACTCACCAAAAAGTACAGCACTATACCAAACAGAGAGCTTTCAACTAAGCAGTATGGCAGGGGTCTCAATTCTAAGATCGCGGGTCTGCGCTCCACCGTATGCCTACGAGCAACTACATCTTGCCGATACATTGAATAAAGTTATAGGGTAGTAGTTGGTATAGTTTATTGGCTTTGTGTTCAGGAATAATGGT
>JANQHO010000028.1 GCA_028277105.1 Owenweeksia sp.
ATCATGACTGCAAATTAAGCAGTTTAATATGATTGGATGATTAAGTCAGCCCATTGTTTATCGCGGGCTATGAGATCGTATTCATTGGGTTTTCGCTGCTGCCACAATGCTTCAATGGCCTCATTGTCATAACCTTTCCACTGGTAAAACAATTCGATCTTTTCTTTTAGCAGCCCTTCTTCTATTGAAAGAAAAATTTTGATATCACTTATTTCCCTTAATTCTTCAAGACTCAGGGCTACTACTCCTTCAACTATTACAACATCTTCTTTATCAACAGTGTAGCTTATGTTTCGTGGAGATTGTGCAGGATGGTTTATATAGGCTTCTAGTTCAACGGTCTCTCCTTTAATAATTCGTTTAATGTCACTTACCAGCTTTTTTGATTGAAAATTGTGGAATACATTAATTTCTTTTTTCCGTTGATCTTTGGGTAAGATCCAATCGTCTAAATGAATAATTGAAGCCTGGAGCTTCTGATCGTTCAGAAACATCTTTAAATAAGAAGCCAGGGTAGATTTACCGCTTCTTGTATTTCCGCCAATACTGATGATTATTGGAGGCTTATGGGGGATAGTATGGAGTTTGTTCAATGCAATTTCAGCGTCTTTTTTTAAGGAATCGGTGGCAATAAAATTGACTGTTTCCTTTAAATTAGCAAAAAAGTAATCAGGTTTAACAGAACTGTTTTTCAGGCCTTTGCCCGTCATCACACCAATAGTTTTGCAGCCTGCGGCCCTTCCTGCCCTGATATCCCTTTCGGAATCACCAATCATAAATGAAGTTTTCAGATCTATATTATATTTTTCTGCAGCCTTTAAAAGCATTCCCGGCTTGGGTTTACGGCAATCACAGTCGATTTTATAAACGGGGTTCTCTTCGGGATAACCCTTATCCGGATGATGAGGGCAGTAATAAATATCATCCAGTTTAGCCCTCTGGTTGCCCAACAGTGTTTCCATTTTTTTGTGAATATCACCCAAGCCCTTAATAGTAATGAGGTTACGGGCTACTACACTTTGGTTAGTAACTACAATAGCGAGGTAATCGGTTTGATTGATCTTTTTAATGGCCTCCGCTGTAAAAGGGTAAAGCTCCATATCCTCCGTTTTGTGAATGAGGTCTTTGTCAGGATTGATCACTCCGTCCCTGTCCAGGAAGATAGCTTTTTGTTTATTCTTTAACGATCTTCGGGCTACCTTACCGCTAATGATGTCTTTTTCTACCTGTTCCAGGCGATCAAGAGTTCCCATATCTTTGATATATTCAGGTGTATTGTAGCCATACATGCGTATCTTTCCTTGCAGGGACGGAAAAATATCTTTGCCGAAATCTGCCTTTTTACCTTTTTCAAGCTCTTTTAAGATAGAAGGGGAAAACACATAAACCGCGGCATTAACCATATTGTGATACCACAAGCCTTTGGGATGAGGTTTGGGTAAGACTTTAATTATTTGCTTCTCTTCATCTATTTCCACCAAATCACTGTCGTAAGGATGATCATTTGGGTGAACCACCAGGGTAGCCTCACTGTTCTTTTTGCGGTGGAAGGCAAAAAGACGTTCCAAATCCATATCCAGCATCACATCACCGTAAAGAACCAAAAAATCTTCTGTTAATTGTTCCTCTATTTCTTTAATGCCCCCTACAGTTCCCAGAGGCTTCTCTTCGAGATAATAGGAAATTTTAATTCCGAACTTTTCTCCGTTACCAAAGTAATCAACGATAGTATCCTTAAGGTGATTCACAATCAGAATCACTTCCTCCAGGCCGTATTGCCGGCACAATTCTATCTGATACTGTAGCAGGGGCTTGTTATTTACTGGTATCATTGGCTTGGGAATATCGACCGTTAGTTCTTTTAAACGGGTACCTTTGCCTCCGGCTAAAATGACAGCTTTCATATTGGAAATTTGGCGTTAAAATTGCAAAATATGTTTATCAGCCGATAAGCATAACGTTAATTTAGGCTCAATTAATCATTGTATTTTTGAATTAATGAAGAATTTCACCAGTCTGCTACTGTTATTGCTTTCATTTTCGGTATTGGCTCAGGAAGATGTTAACCAAAAAGATACTGAGGGGCGTAAGCACGGTTTATGGAAAAAGTTTCACGATAACGGAAAACTCAGATATGTTGGAAGGTTTAATCACGGTGTAGAGGTAGATACCTTCAAGTTTTACTTTGATAATGGTGAGCTGCAAGCAGTAAATTTTTTCAGGAAAAAAGGAATAGCCTATTCCTGGCAATATGGCGAAGGGAAACAGTTGGCGGCAGAGGGAAAATACGTAAATGGCAGGAAAGACAGTATCTGGAATTATTATGATGCAGATAGTAACCTTGTTTCCACAGAAGAATATACCAATGGAGAGAAACATGGAAAATCAGTTACATTTTACTCTAGCGGCAAGGAGGCTGAGCTCATTTATTATACAAAAGGTAGTAAAGAAGGAGAATGGCTGGTATTTTACGAAAGCGGTAAACCCAAAGCCAAAGGGCAGTATGAGAACAATATGCTGCAGGGAGAGGTAATATATTATGATGTGAGTGGCAAACCGAGAGCTAAAGGTAAATATGTAAATGGGTTAATGCATGGCAACTGGTATTATTTCAACGATAAAATGAAGGTAGAGAAAAAGGAAGTTTGGATAAGAGGAGTGAAACAGCAAGGCGAAGAAAATCAAGAAGGAGCAAATTAAATGGCCAGAATAGTAGTAGGACTTAGCGGAGGAGTTGATAGCAGTGTTGCCGCCCATTTGTTGGTACAGGAGGGACATGAGGTAATAGGCCTCTTTATGCGCAATTGGCACGATGAAACGGTCATTCTACACGATGAATGTCCCTGGGTGGAAGACAGTAATGATGCTATGTTGGTAGCCGATAAACTGGGCATACCCTTTCAGGTGGTAGACCTGAGTACAGAATACAGGGAGCGTATAGTTGATTATATGTTTGCTGAGTACCAGGCAGGCAGAACACCTAATCCGGATATCCTTTGTAACCGGGAAATCAAATTCGATGTTTTCCTCAAAACTGCTTTAAACCTGGGCGCAGACTATGTAGCTACAGGACACTACTGTCAGAAAGATGTTGTAGAAATAGATGGAAAAACGATTTACCGCCTACTTTCAGGGAAAGACGAAAGTAAAGATCAAAGTTACTTTTTATCCCAACTCAATCAGGAACAATTGAGCAAAGCGCTTTTCCCCATTGGCCATCTATTGAAATCAGAAGTAAGGCAAATAGCTGCTGATCTTGAATTGGTTACGGCAGATAAAAAAGATTCCCAAGGACTTTGTTTTGTAGGTAAAGTGAGCTTGCCAACCTTTTTGCAACAAAAGCTGAAACCCCAAAAAGGAAAGATCATAGAGATACCTCATGAGTCTGAAGTAGCAGTTGCTGTTGGAGAAATGGCTTCTTCAGAATTGAAAGAGCTTACATCTTCATATCATTTTTCTCCTGAAATGGGCAAGGTTATAGGAGAGCATAATGGAGCCCATTACTTTACCGTAGGGCAACGCAAAGGCCTCTCTGTAGGCGGAACGGCCAAGCCTCTTTTTGTGTTGGCATCAGATACCCGGCAAAATATTCTTTACGTTGGCCAGGGTGAGGACCACTATGGTTTATATAAAAGGGGCTTGTTTATTAAAGAGGCTGACATTCATTGGGTTAGAGAGGATATGGAAATGAAAATAGGCGAAAGTCGTTCTTATATGATGAGAATACGATACCGTCAAAAACTAAATCAGGCAATATTATACAGGGAACCCAGTGGTTTGTACGTTATATTTGAAGGACTTCAAAAAGCAGTTACACCGGGGCAGTTTGCTACCTGGTATCACAATGGAGAAGTAATAGGGTCAGGAGTAATTGATCATTAAATGAAGATATTTTTTTCAATAATCATAACCGCAATATCTGTCTTAACTATAGAGGGACAGGAGCTTTATCGCGTATATTTTACAGATAAGGGAGAAAACCAGGCGCTTCTGGATCAGCCGTTTAGATTTTTATCTCCTCACGCTATCGAAAGGAGAGCAGCACATAACATTCCCATTGATGAATCCGACTTACCTGTTTCGCAGGTTTATCTTAAAACTATTGATATTCCTGTTATTCAAAGCAACAAATGGTTTAATTATGCTCTGCTAAAAGCATCGGAAAAGCAATTGGAGAGAATAACGAGTTTACCCTTTATAAAGAAGGTAGAAAAGGTTAAGCCATCGCAAAAGTATTTTACAGCCCTCAAAGCAAACTCAACTACTACCAATGTTAATTACGGTCTGGCGGCCAACCAAATAGAAATGCACCGGGGGCAGGTATTACATCAAAACGGATACCTCGGTGAAGGCATGGTTATAGCTGTTTTGGACGGTGGCTTTTCCGGAACACAATCATTACCAGCTTTTGATAGCTTGTGGATGAATAACAGGATTATAGGTACTTATGACTTTGTACAAAAAGATACTAATGTTTTTGACGTGGGAAGTCATGGAACAAGGGTTTTATCTGTTTTGGGAGGATATATAGAAGACGGGTTGGCAGGCAGTGCACCCCGGGCATCTTACTGGTTGTTAAAGTCTGAAGACGAAACCAAAGAAACGGTAGTAGAAATGGATAACTGGGCAGCAGCAGCAGAATTTGCCGATAGTGTAGGGGCTGATATCATTTCTTCTTCCCTGGGTTATAATACATTCGATGGTGGAGTAGGGGATTACCAGTATGCTGATTTTGATGGAAATACCACTATTGTGACTAAAGCGGCAGATAAAGCAGCCCAAAAAGGCATTTTGGTAATTAACAGCGCGGGAAACGAAGGTTCAGCTCCATGGGGTTATATCCTGGCTCCGGCAGATGGCGACAGTGTTTTATCCGTAGGGGCAGTCGATGCCAATGGTAATTATTCATTTTTTAGCGGAAGAGGCCCCACGGCCGATGGGCGTTTAAAACCGGATGTAGTGGCTCAGGGAAGTAATACCATTATTGCGGGCTCTGGAGGACAGGCAGTTCCCGGAAACGGTACTTCTTTCTCCTGTCCTGTTATATCGGGTTTGGCAGCCTGTTTCTGGCAGGCCAATCCATCTATGAACAATATGGACATTTACCGGGCCATTAAACAAAGCGCCCATCAGCATTTTGCACCTGATAATTACCTGGGTTTTGGTATTCCTAACTTTGAGGCAGCCCTGTATGCAATTTCAGTTGATGAAGAGATAAATCTTAGTTCTGATGTTAATTTTGAGATATACCCGATACCGGCCCGTGAAGAAGTATACATTAAGTCTGTAAACTTAAACAGTGATACCCCGGCAGAATTGGCATTATTTGATATTAGAGGGGCTCAGTTATTTAAAACACACACCGTTTTATCTGATGAAAAAGCTGTGAGACTTTCCGTTCCTGAGCAATCGGGAACCTACATCCTCAGCGTAAAAACTTCTGGTTTTGTTTATCTGGAGAGAATAATAAGATAATTATTACCGGAAAATACAGGCTGAGGAATAAATCATTTATACAGACCCTTAAATCAATAAAGTATATACTATGCAGGTGAAAAACCGCATTAGCCGCTTGTTTGAGATTCAATACCCAATTGTACAGGCCGGTATGATATGGTGTAGTGGCTGGGAATTAGCTTCTGCTGTGAGCAATGCAGGAGGTTTGGGTTTAATTGGTTCCGGTAGCATGTATCCCGATATTTTGAGGGAGCATATCCGTAAATGCCAAAAAGCCACCCATAAACCTTTTGGTGTTAATGTGCCCATGTTGTATCCCCAGATTGAAGAGATCATCAAGATTATAATAGAAGAGGGAGTAAAAATTGTTTTCACCTCAGCCGGAAACCCTAAAACCTGGACGCAGCACCTAAAAGATAACGGCATTACTGTAGTACACGTAGTGAGTAGCGTAAAGTTTGCTGTTAAAGCTCAACAGGCTGGAGTCGATGCCATAGTAGCTGAAGGCTTTGAAGCAGGAGGGCATAACGGAAGGGATGAGACCACCACTTTCTGCTTACTTCCCATGGTAGACCGTGAAATAGATATCCCACTAATCGCTGCCGGGGGTATTGCTACCGGTAAGCAAATCCTGGCTGCCATGATTCTGGGAGCAGATGGGGTACAAATAGGTTCCCGTTTTGTGGCCAGTCTAGAGAGCTCTGCTCATCAGCACTTTAAAGAAAGGGTTGTTGAGGCTAAAGAAGGGGATACCCTTTTGACTCTAAAAGAATTGGCTCCGGTTAGATTATTGAAAAACAAATTCTTTGAAGATATACAATTAGCTTATCTACAAGGAGCAGGGGTGGAAGACCTCAAAACGCTTCTGGGCAGAGCCCGGGCTAAAAAGGGAATGTTTGAGGGCGATATGGATGAAGGCGAGTTGGAAATCGGGCAAGTAAGCGCGGTAATTGACAATATTTTACCTGCAGCTGATATCTTGAAGCAGCTTTTGGAAGAATATGAATTCGCAAAAAAAGAAATTCTCACTTTAAATAAGTACGGGCTGCTATAGTAGTTTTAGTATTCCTCCCGGAAAACACCTTTTTCCTTTTATTTCTGATCATTACTAATTGAATATCGCTTGAAAGCTAAGTAGTTATTGGGAAGCGTGGCAGTGGCTTCTAATTTTACATAAAAATTTTTTAAGATGAAACCACTCAAGATTTTACTGACTTTATTTCTCACCTTAACCCTTACTAATGATATGTGGGCCACTCACATACTGGGAGGCGAAATTACCTGGAGTTGCCATCCTTCCGGGGGATATGTTTTTCAATTAGTTATTTACAGGGATTGCACGGGTAACCCGTTTAATAGGACTAGTGTTGATTTGAACTCTAACTCTCCTCTTGGTACCATAATGTTACCTAGGGATAATTCCCAATATGAAGTCATCATCCCTAATTGTGCGGGTACTACTTTAACCTGTGCCACTGCTAAAGACCGGTGTATGCCCGGGCCGGCTGAAAAATTTGTTTTCAATAATAAGAATAATCCGGTATCCTTCCCGGCTGGTTCTGCTCCCCCAGTTACAGGTTGGGAATTCTCTTTCGATATAAATTGTAGACCTGAAACGGAATACACTTGCTCCCTACCTGGTGGCCGTACATTCGGGGGCAATGCCAATAGCACTACCTGTCCATATTACTTAAGAGCCAAAATGTACCCTTATACTCCGCCAGGAAGTACCACTCCTGTTTCTGCCGATAACTGTTATGACAATAGTCCTGTTTTTGAGGAAGAAGGTAATGTGGTGTTATGCGAAGGCCAGCCATTTACCTACAACCACCTGGCTTCCGATAAAGAATTGGACAGTATCCGTTTTGCCTGGGCCGATCCTCTTCAGGGGGCTAATAATCCGATAGTTTGGGAACCTGGTTTCAGCACTACCGCCCCTTTTCCCGATCAAACCGAAAACCCTTTGAATGGCCCTGTCACCCTCGATCCTGTTACCGGAGAGATATCTATGAATGTGGTCAATACCGGTACTACTAAGAACAAATCCTACGCCAGTTGTATTTCCATCCAGGCCTATAAATGCGGCCAACTGGTAGCTGAAGTCTTCCGCGATGTGAGTATCTTTTTCCTGAAAGATTGCCCGCAGAATGACAAGCCTGAAGCTACTATTGACACTTCGATCTACAGTAATATCATACGCAACGGCAATGTGTACAGCACCCGGGTGTATCCCCGTGATACGGTGAAATTCGAACTCTCTGCCCAGGACCTTGACAATCTGACCATCCCTCCTTATGGTCAAATAGTTACCTTTGAGGCCAATGGGCTGCAGATGTCCTCCTTTCCCTACAGCAGTGGTACCGGCTGTGGTGGCCCAGCCCCCTGTGCCAGCGCTACCCCCATCGGAGGTGGCGGCTACAGCAAGCCTATTAGCAACGATATCTTTTTTGAATGGGTGCCCGATTGTGTGCACCTGAACTTTGCCGCCTGTGGTAGTGGTACCAATCGCTATTACTTCACCCTGAAGATGACCGATGACGGCTGTCCGGCCCCGGCCGTAGCTCTGGCTACTTTAATTGTAGATGTGATCTCCGGAGACCCCACCCCACCCCCTTTAAAGTGTGTGAACTACAACAGCAATGGCGATGTGGAGATCAGTTGGACCGCCCCGCCCCAGGACAGCTTGCTGGACTTCAATTACTATGTCATCTGGGGAGCCAGTTCTCCTAATGGCCCCTACACCCAGGTAGACAGTATCTTTGACTACAATACCACCACAACGGTGATCTCCGGTCAAAGTGCCCCGGCTTATTACTACATCCAGCAAAGTACCGGGGAATGCGACTTCTTGTCCAATCCCAGTGATACCCTGTCTACCATGCTGATCAGCCTAACGGCCTATCCTCCCGGCAACGCCCAGTATGCCGACCTGAGTTGGACACCCCCCACCAACAGCCTGGCCAGCAGCTCTACCCAGACCTATGAGATCTGGGCCGAAGCCCCTTCCGGCAGTGGCAACTGGCTTCAAATAGGCCAAACCACCGGTTTGACCTATACCGATACCGTCCAGATCTGTAGCGATTATGTCACCTATCAGATCCGTTTGGCCGATACCTCCGAAGCGATGTGTTACTCCGCTTCCACGGTAGACAGTGCCTTCTTTTCCGATCAAACCAACAGCGATCAGATCAACATAGACAGTATCAGTGTCAATGCCAATGGCAATGCTATTTTAAGCTGGCAGCCTTCCAGTTATGGCGATGTAGTGGAATATTACATTTTGTTCAACGATCCGAAGACCGGCTGGGGTATAGTGGACATCATCCCGGTGGGTACCCCCATGCCTTATGAATGGATGGATAGTGAGGCCGATACCCGTAGTGAAGAATTCAAGGTCATCTCGGTAGACAGTTGTGGTAACCAAAGTGATGAACTGATCGCTCAAAGCTATAATACCATCTATTTGCGCAATTATTTGAACAAGTGCGAAGGCTTCTCCAATATCAGCTGGAATGATTACAACCGTTTTCCCGGAGGAGTGGCCGGTTACAATTTGTGGGTACAGATTACCGATGACAATGCCAATACCACTTCCCCCATCCTTTTACAAACTACCGGCCCCGATGACATGTCCTATACCCAGAGCAATTTGCAGAATGGTTATCAGTATTGCTACACTGTTCAGGCCATTGATACCAGTGGTATCCTCACCTCCAGTTCGAACGAGATTTGTGTTACCGCTGAAGTGCCCCAAAAATCCAGGTTGCTGTACGTGGCCCAGGTGACCAATAATGTAGAACGCGGTGCGGTGGGCCTGAAAGCCTATATAGATGGGGAGGCCGATGTGTTGTCCTTTGCCTTTGAACGGGCTTTAGACTTTTATGGCCCCTATGAGATCATCGGGGAAGTGGACAAACCTGTTACGGCCCCCTATGTGATCAATTACCTGGATTTTGCCGTCAACCCCGATCGCTACCGTTATTTCTACCGTATTTCGGCCACGGATAGTTGCGGGGCCCGGGATACCATCAGCAACACCAGCCGCAATATGTTGCTGTTTGCCCAACCTCAAGCCAACCTGACCAATGCCCTGAGCTGGAACCCCTATGAAAGCTGGGCCGGGGAAGTGGTGCGATACGATATCTACCGTTCGGAAGAAGGTAGTGGGGTGTTTAACCTGGTGAAAAGCAATACCGGGGATGATACCACCTTTGTGGATGATATCACCGACTTTAAGCAGACCCGGGGTGATTTTTGTTACTATGTGGTAGCGGTAGAAGGCAATAACCCCATTGGCCTGGTCAATGACAATGGTTTACCCTTTACCAGCCGATCCAATACGGTATGCTTGAACCAAAAGGCCAAGATCTTTATCCCCAATGCCTTCCGTCCCAACAGTACGGTGCTCCAGAACCAGACCTTTGGGCCTAGCCTGGAGTTTGAAGATGTGGACAACTACCGCTTTTACATTTTGGATCGCTGGGGCAATATGATGTTTGAAACCCAAAACCCCGAAGATAAATGGGATGGCCTCCACAATGGAGAACCCGCTCCCCAGGGTGTGTATGTATACTACATTCAGTATGCTACCCCAGGGGATGATGCCCAGGAAAAAAGAGGCAGCTTTACACTCGTCAGATAGCC
>JANQHO010000150.1 GCA_028277105.1 Owenweeksia sp.
GATTGAGCCTGGGAATGGTAAGCTATTAAGCTTACAGATATTAAGATGATTGCTTTATATATTGATTTCATGATTTTAGACTTTTACTGTTAATTATTGGAATACTGTAAGGGCAGAAAATTGCCCTTGATAGACTAACAATAGTAAAGGCCTAAATCAGAAAACGCTGAACTTCTATCAGAATATCATTCTCTGGTGATAGGGGAGGAGGTAAGGGGAAAGGTATACAAGCTTTTTCCTCTGTTAAGGAAATTTTAAAAATGATGCTGTTCAGAAGAAAAGGCCTCCAATCCGGGATCAGAAGGGTTTCTTCAGCATCGTTATTTGTTTTTTTTACGCTGATCCCCGGCAGGCTGATGATCTCATCATCGCAACAATTATTTTCGATATGCAGTCCTGGCTTTTTGCAATGGTCATCTATATCCATACTGCAATTGTCTAAAGCCAGATAGTAGTTTTCTTCTACCATCATGCCCATACAGTAATGCCGGTTTACTGAAAATCCCATGCTGGAGAACATCAGTACTCCGATCATTATAACCGATATGATGGATTTCAAAAACTTCACCGATACAAAGGTATAAAATGATAACTCTTTCAAAACAACATTATTGCCGCCATTATTACCATGCCTACATCTTCTACAATAGTAACCGTACTCATAGGTAAATTAAAGACATCTCCCAGGCAGGCACATTTTATTTTTCGCCTGTTCAGATTACTTTCTATTACTCCAATGCTGCTCATACCAAGTATTAGGATAGTTGTCCAGTTCACCACAAAGGGATACAGATCAATGAGGTAAGCTATACCTAGCAACAACTCGATAAAAGGATAAATAAAGCCCCAACCCTTCCATCGAGCGGCTATAATGTCGTACATGGCATAGCTGTTGGCAAAACCTTTCAGGTTCAATAGCTTGAAAAAGGAGAATACTATGAAAAAACCTGCCATGAAGTGCCTCATCCACAGCATACCGTCAAAATTCAAAAAAGGATACTGAGCCAAAACACTTACACCTGCAATAAAACTTACTATCAAAATAAGAGGGCGGTAAGTTTTAAGAGAAGGTTCAGCTATGTCGTTGTTGTTAACTGTAACAACTGCTTTCTCACTGATGGTGTAATCTCCGGCAGCATTTAGCAGATTTTGCAAATTTTCAGTTGTTACATGGCTGTGCAGGTTAATAGTAGCAGAGCCCGTTTCAAGTTCAACCATTGCTTTTTCAATATTTGGATCACTTTCCAGGGCGGTTTTAACTTTAGCAACACAACTGTTGCAGTGCATACCTTCTATGTGATATTCATGGGTCATATCGGAAAACAAAGATCGACAAAGTATTATACTATTATGGAAGAGATTTTTCTAAAAAAGAAAACCTGAAAGCTGCAGCTTTCAGGTTTGATATTTATTATAGGATGACCTTAGAATTTGATGATCCAGGCGTCACTTACCAAACTTTTTACTTGTTGTAGTTCTTTTTTGGCAGCCGCCAATGTATCAAATGATTTATAAATTACCCGGTAGGTATTGATGTCCTCTATATAAGCGGTAATCATTTCCGACTTATCCAATTGAGAGCGGTCTATCCACCGCTGGGCCATCGCACGGGTAGGCAGGCTGGCTACAATGATCCGGTATTGAACACTATTGAGGATGGCTACACGATCGGGCAAATCGGTTTGCTGGCCAGGTCTATCCGTTTTTACTTCAACTACATTGGCCCTTAAACTATCCAATTCTTCCCTCATGCTATTGATGAGGAGATCTTTTTCCTGGCTCTCCATTTCCATACGGGCTAATTTTTCGGGGCTAACTCCGGAAGAGGCATTTTCCAGGCTGTCCATGCGGTTTACTAACATACGGTATTTCCTCTTGTCCATCTCAATTTTGTTCTTGTCTTTATCAGACTTGAGATAGTATACCAGGCCTACATTGAGAAAACCAAAATGATCGGTAGCATCTCCGCTTTGGGTGGCATCTAGATAAGGGGCATCAATTAAATACTTAAGTGTGAAACCAGCGTTAACATCCAGTTTTTTAGTGATGGGAACCCCAACATTCAAACCTCCGCTTATATAAGCATTGGGAGAGAGGATCTTCTCAGGATCAGCAGGTGAAGCAGCCACTAAATTTCCGGTAGCAATAGAATACAAACGTGAGTAATAAGCGATAAGTCCTGTACCTCCAAGAACATTTATTTTGTAATTACTCCGGTCATTAAAAAGTTTCATGGCATTAAATTCCAGTGCCAATTGCCCATCATAAATACTGGTTTCGTAAAAATTTATATTATTATTTCCATTAAGAGTACCGTAAAGAATGTCACCTCTTAATTTCAGATACTTGTTGAATTGATAGCCTATACCGGTACTTATTGCCAGGTTGGGCTTATGACCGGGATAAGAGGTTTCCGTATAGTCAGTGAAAGGGAATAACAAACCAGTGTTTAAATTTCCTGAGAATTTTTCCTGGGCCAGTAATCCATTGGAAACTATGAACAGAAATATGAAAGAATAAATATTTTTCATGGTATGTTCAGCAATATTTTCCCTAAAAGTAAATAAAAATTCATAGTGACAATTTCCGTTTGATTTTCCGGTTATTGGTAATCATTCTTTGAGTTTCGTGTCAGTCAGATGCTTATTTTTCTTAAATTTGCGCTCCAATTTTTGAAGGCAAAGCCAAAGAGATGCTAATAAATGTAACTACCACTAATACAGATAAGTTAAGTGCTGTTCTAACCGTTGAGATAAAGCCGGAAGATTACGAAGAAAAAGTGGATAAAGTGCTGCAAGATTACCGCAGAAAAGCCAATATTCCCGGTTTTCGCCCCGGACATGTACCTAAATCCCTTATCAAAAAACAATACGGAAAAGCAATATTGGTTGATGAAGTCAATCACATATTACAACATGCGGTCTATGATCACATACGGGAGAAAAACCTGGATATTTTGGGAAACCCTTTACCTGTTGAGAATGACAGCATTGACTGGGATAGCCAGAAGGAATTTTCTTTTGAATTTGAGTTAGGGCTGGCGCCTGATTTTGAGCTGAAACTGAGCAATCGTATTAAGGTTCCTTATTACAAGATCGTAGCTGACAAGGAAATGGTTGATCGCTATGTAACCGATTACGCCAAGCGTTTTGGTACCATGTCTTATCCTGATACTACCAGCGAAACCAGCATTGTTAAAGCACAATTTGTGCAACTGGACGGCAAGGGAAACAAGGTGGAAAACGGGATTGAAGAAGAGGCTTCCCTCAGCCTGGAAAGCGTTGTTGATAAAAAATCCAAAAAAGGAGTTACCGGCCTCAAAATCGGAGACAAAATCACCCTTAACCTTAAAAAGGCCTTGAAAGAAGATTTCAACCTGGCTAGTCTCCTGAATACCGAAAAAGGGGCAATAGAATCTGCTCAGGGTGAGTTTGAACTGGAAATAAAAGAGATCAGCCAGTTAGACCCTGCTCCCCTGAACCAGGAACTCTTTGATAAAGTTTTTGGACCAGGAGTAGCTTCATCAGAAGAAGAATTCCGCAATAAGGTTAAGGAAGATGCCGAAAAAATGTTTGTCAATGAGAGTGAACGCAAGTTCTATGATGATGTAAAGACCACTTTGCTGGGTAAAATAAAATTTGATTTGCCGGATGAGTTCCTGAAAAAATGGATGCAAAGTGCCGGTGAGAAACCCATCAGCAAGGAAGAAGTAGAAGAACAGTATCCCGATATGAAGGATAGTATGAGGTGGCAGCTCATAGAGAATCGGGTAATAAAGGAGAACGATATCCAGGTAGGCCAGGAAGAGTTGGTTGCTTATACCAAGCAGATGGTAATGAGGCAGATGGCTCAATACGGTCAGATGCCAACCGGAGATGACCTGGATTCCATAGCTAAAAGGGTTTTGGAGAATAAAGAAGAAGCACAGAGAGTTACCGATCAACTCTACAGTGATAAGCTCAAGGATTTTTTTAAGGAAAATCTAAAAGTGGATGAGAAAGAGGTCAATTTCGATGAGTTTCTTAAAAAAGTAAAATAGGCGGAGTTCATAATTCGGAACTTTTGTCAGGATAAAACAAGAATGGCTCGAAACTTGTCGAGCCATTCTTGTTTTATTTTCACTGTAAACTTTTATCATGGACTTTAATAAGGAATTTAAAAAATATGCCGTTGACCATCGCGGTATCAGCAGCACCTATGTAGATGGTTATATCCATTCATCGCTTACGCCCTATATTATTGAGGAACGCCAGTTAAACGTGGCCCAAATGGACGTTTTTTCTCGTCTGATGATGGATAGGATCATCTTTTTGGGAACGGCCATTAATGATCAGGTAGCTAATATTGTACAAGCCCAGTTGTTGTTTTTGGAATCGGTTGATTCTAAAAAAGATATTCAGATATACCTAAACAGCCCCGGTGGTTCAGTATATGCCGGTTTGGGAATTTATGATACTATGCAATTGGTAAACCCCGATGTAGCTACAATTTGTACGGGCATGGCTGCTTCTATGGGAGCGGTTTTACTGTGTGCCGGAGCTGATGGTAAACGTTCTGCATTACGTCACAGCCGGGTAATGATCCATCAGCCAATGAGTGGTGCTCAAGGCCAGGCGAGTGATATGGAAATTGCTGTAAAAGAAGTGCTTAAGATGAAGGAAGAACTTTACAAGATCATTGCTGATCACAGTGGACAAGCTTTTGACAAGGTTGAGAAAGATTCTGATCGCGATTACTGGATGAGTTCTGAAGAAGCTAAAGATTACGGTATGATCGATGAGGTATTGGAAACAAAAAGGAATCAGGAATAAAATAGTAGGTTCTTACATCCAACCTTTTTTAAGTAAAAACCGTCATAGTAGTACTAAGGCGGTTTTTATACTTTTGTAATGAAATTGATTTATGAGTAATAAGAAAGAAAATCTTACCTGTTCTTTCTGCGGGAGGGATAAAAAAGATACCAACGTGCTTATTGCGGGTATCAATGGTCATATCTGCGATCATTGTATCCGACAGGCCTACGGTATCGTAGTGGAAGAGATGGATATGAAGGAACGCAAAGAGCTTTCCAAGTCTTTGCGATTGGTAAAACCCAAGGAGATCAAAGATTTTCTGGATCAGTATGTTATTGGTCAGGATGAAGCCAAAAAGGTTTTGGCAGTGGCGGTCTACAATCATTACAAAAGACTAATGGAAGGCAGCTCCACTGCCGAAGATGTAGAGATCGAAAAATCCAATATTGTGCTGGTAGGCGAAACGGGAACAGGGAAAACCCTGCTAGCTCGTACCATTGCGCGTATGCTCAATGTTCCGTTTACCATTGTTGATGCTACCGTGTTGACTGAAGCAGGATACGTAGGTGAGGACGTTGAAAGCATATTGACCCGTTTGTTGCAGGCTGCTAATTACGATTTAAAGGCAGCAGAGCGGGGTATCATTTTTATTGATGAGGTAGATAAGATCAGCCGTAAAAGCGATAACCCATCTATTACCCGTGATGTAAGTGGCGAAGGAGTGCAACAGGCTCTGTTAAAGCTTTTGGAAGGTACCAAAGTCAATGTACCTCCCCAGGGAGGACGTAAACATCCCGACCAAAAGTTTATTGAAGTAGACACCAGCAACATCCTTTTCGTTGCCGGTGGCGCTTTTGACGGTATTCATCGTCATATAGCTAAAAGGTTAAACGCTAGCTCAGTAGGCTTTCACAAGAGCAAAGACCGGGAGAGTTACGATCCGGCTAACCTTCTGCGTTACATAGCCCCCCAGGATCTGAAGACATTTGGCCTTATTCCCGAATTGATCGGGCGGATGCCTGTTTTGACCCATCTCAATCCTTTAGATGCAGAAACCCTGAAGCGCATTCTTACTGAACCTAAAAATGCTATTATAAAGCAGTATACCAAGCTGCTTGAAATTGATGGGGTTAAACTTGATTTTACCAGCGAAGCGCTGAATTATATAGTGGAGAAGTCAGTGGAATTCAAGTTAGGAGCCCGCGGCTTGAGGTCTATTATAGAAACTATTCTTACTGATGCTATGTTTGAGCTACCCAGTGTGGAAGAAGAACAAACCCTGGTAGTAGATAAGAACTACGCTTCTCAGCGTCTTGAAAAAATGTCGCTTAAAGCCCTTAAGGCTGTTTCTTAATTTTCCTGCAATTCTATAAATTTATTCCAAAGTTCCAATCCTCTTTTATTGTCAGTGAAGAATAGAGGGTCTACTCCCGTTTGGGTTTTGCAATGAGATATATCTTTATGTCTTTCATAGCAAAGCCTCCAGTTTTTGTAAGCTTCACCAGTTTGTATCAAATGTACCTGATGACCCTTATTAGGTTTAAGCCTGAAGATTAAAAATGTCAGAACAAATAAGATAGGCAGGTATTTTAAATATCCTTGTTTCTTTATTAAATCAGTAGATAGGATACAATAGCAGGCAAGGAATATTGGTATTATAAAAACAGAATACCTGGGCGCTCTGGCGGTTTCAGGGCCAACGCAGGCCCTGCCATAAGTGTTTAGTAGGATGTAGAGCAAGCTAAATGAAACTAATACAAAACAAGCATGTAATTTCTGCGACTTGTAATTAAAGTTATAAGTAAACAATGCTACAGTAACAGGTGATACAATTCCTATGGCCAAAATTATAATAGTGCTTGGCTTAATCGCCACACCGCCAAAAAATTGAAAGAACATTGTAATAATATATTGGAAATATTCACTCAGGCTGCTTTTGAAACCACAAATTGTTTCTCCTGGAATTTTATAAAGTGCTACAAAGAGAATGGCTATAGCTATTTGAAGTATTATAGAAATTATTGACGAAAGTTGATGCTTTGTAACAAACAAGCTGTACAAAGTATAGATAACACAAAGGCCATAAACAATGAAGGCATAGCCTGTAAATACGGATAGGAATCCGATAATAAATATCAAAATACCCTTCAGGGTAGAGTTCTGAAATAAGGTTAAATGCGCTAATAAAAGGAGCAGCATTATTGGTAGCGCTGCTACTGATGCATGGGCTGTCCAGAGAAAAACTTCTGTGAACATAGGGTTCAAAAACAAAATCGGGAAAATAAGGTCAAACCAATTTTGGCTTCCGGTAATCCTGGTTTTCAGTCTGAAGGCCAGAATGGCATTCAAGCTCATTAAAAGGGCTGTTGATATACTTTCGGCTCGTGGGTCAAAGCCCGATAAGTTTCCGGCTACAAGTGAGAAGATGTAACCCAGGCCTAAAAAATGGCTTCCGTGTTGATGAAAAAAGCCCTCCATGAAGGAGGAATTGTTCAATAAGGGATTCCATAAACCCCACTGGTCCCCAACCAGGTAATCCGGGTTAAAGCGAAATATATGCCAGCAAATATTGGCAAAGGACAGTATTAAGATTACTAAAAAGCCTTTATTTATACTACTTTTCATCCCTTAAATACGATTGTGATTGATGGATTTGATCATCCCATTTTATAATCCACCCAAAGATTGGGAAAAAATACTTTCTGCAAGGCTGCAATGCTTAATAAAGGATATTGAAGAAATACCAAGAGTAATATTGGTGTGTGACGGGGAAGACAAGGAGGTATACAAAGAGGCCTTACAATTCATAAGGGAAAATTTAAGGAACGTAGAGATCATTTTTTTAGATAGGCATTTGGGCAAAGGGGCGGCTATAAGAAGAGCCTTGGCCTCTAGCAAATCAAAAAAAATAATAGTGACAGACGTGGATGTACCTTTTGATGATCAAAGTTTGCTAAGGGTGTACAGGCAGTTACAGGATTGTGATGTTGTTTTGGGTTCAAGAACAAAATCATATTACAAGCAATTGCCATTAAGCCGAAAACTGATATCAAAACTGTTTATTGCCTTCACTATTGTGGTTTTTGGCAAATATCTCGGTGATACTCAGGCGGGGTTAAAAGGCTTGAATCACAAAGGCAGAGAAGCCTACCTGTTAACAAAAACCAAGAGTTTTTTATGCGACTTTGAGTTTGTAAGATTAGCCTTGAGTCAAAAGCTGAAAATTACAGCTGTAAGAATCGAATTGCGTGAAAAAGTACATTTTAAACCTTTTAAAGGAGGTTTAATCGGAAAAGAATTCAATTCCTTGGTGAAAATATTTTTAAAGAATAGGACAGCCGAATAACGATCGATAAACCGGAACCTATAGGAGCTGTAGCTAATAATTTATATTTACCCTTGGCTGCTCATAAATCAGACTCAAAGATTACTTGATGTAAGTTTTAAAGGTAAAGGGATAAGGATTTTTACTATCGGCCGGGTGGTTTTCTTCTTTTTCCAACAGCCACTTTGATTGATCGAACTCCGGGAAAAAGGTATCACCTTCAAATCGGTGATGTATTAGCGTTAGCTCAATAGTTTGTGCATAGGGTAAAGCGAGCTTGTAGAGTTGGGCACCTCCAATAACAAAAGGTTGCGGATCACCTTCCGCTTTCTGGATAGCCGCCTCAAGGTTGTGTACCACCAAGCAGCCTTTGGCCTGGTAGTCTCTTTGCCGGGTTACCACAATATTGATGCGGTTAGGCAAAGGTTTGAGCATACTTTCAAAGGTTTTCCGCCCCATAATTACATGATGCCCTGTAGTGAGCCTCATAAAGCG
The DNA here is from genome assembly GCA_028277105.1 of Owenweeksia sp. GTDB lineage: Bacteria > Bacteroidota > Bacteroidia > Flavobacteriales > Schleiferiaceae > JANQHO01. The sequence goes on from JANQHO010000150.1 coordinate 8,614, forward strand.
TTTCATATCGGTAGGCATATTCCAGATAAGGTCGTTATCCCTGCCAATCACCCGGTTTTCAGACATAGCTGCTATGAGGGTTAGATTCATACGGCTACCGGTGCTTTTATAGAGGGATGTGGGTTATAATTGATCAACTCAAAGTCATCAAAAGTAAAATCAAAAATATTTTTAACTGCGGGATTAATCCGCATTTCCGGCAAAGGCCTCGATTCCCTGCTGAGTTGTTCCCGGGTTTGCTCCAGGTGATTGGAATACAGATGAGCGTCCCCAAAAGTGTGAATGAAATCACCGTATTCCAGCCCGCAAACCTGGGCGATCATCATGGTGAGTAACGAATAAGATGCTATGTTAAAAGGAACTCCCAGGAAAATGTCAGCACTGCGCTGGTAAAGCTGGCAGCTCAGTTTGTTTTCTGCTATATAGAACTGAAAGATAGTGTGACAAGGTGGTAAACCTGACTTGGCCATTACAGGTATATCTTTGGGGTTCCACGCAGACACAATAAGCCTTCTGCTATCGGGATTGCTTTTAATGTCCTTAATTAGTTGGGATATCTGATCAACTCCTTCAAAATTGCGCCATTGCCGGCCGTATACAGGGCCTAGTTTACCCCATTTAAGAGCAAAACTTTCCTCTTCGATGATTTGCTGTTTAAACTCCTGCAGCTTTTCTTTCCAGGCTTCAGAATATTTAGGAAATTTTTCTGTCAGACCATTTTCGTTGAGGTAATTCTGATAAGGCCACTCATTCCAAATATTTACTCCATTTTCAACCAGATAGCGAATATTGGTATCACCCTGTAAAAACCACAACAGCTCGTGAATTATGGATTTCAGGTGTACCTTTTTGGTAGTAACAAGGGGGAAACCTTCCTGAAGGTCAAACCTCATTTGATAACCAAATACAGATAATGTCCCTGTACCGGTACGGTCTCCTTTTTTTGTGCCGTTTTCCAGCACATGCTTCATTAAATCGTGGTATTGCTGCATGGAAATACTTTGGTTTCAAAGATATTGGTATCGCAACAGCGTAACAAGAAAGAAAAACTGTGATACCAATAGTTTTTTAAACAGAATGTGTATAATATTTGGGAATCAGATCAACATGCCTACTATTACTGCAGTGAAAAGAGAGGCAAGAGTACCTCCAATCAGAGCGCGGAAACCCAGCCTGGAGAGGTCGCCTTTGCGGGAAGGAGCGATGGAGCCTATACCTCCTATTTGTATACCAATACTGGCAAAGTTGGAGAAACCGCAAAGGATGTAAGTAGCTATGATAATGGATTTTTCAGAAGAGAACTTTCCGGCTACCATGAGTTCACCGAGGGATTTATAGGCAAAAAATTCGTTGAGAATTGTTTTTTCACCTAAAAGCTGCCCTACCAAAACAATATCTTCATTAACTACTCCCATCAGCCAGGTTAGTGGAGCCAGTATTTTTCCCAAAATAAATTGTGCGGTAAAACCTTTATACTGACCGTTTGTCAATTCTACTACCCATTGATTAAGGCCGGTTACATCGCCTATAATATCATTGAGAATATAATTGACCATTGCCATTAAGGCAATGAAAACCAATAGCATAGCTCCTACATTTACTGCTAGTTTTAAACCATCGGTTGTTCCATTCGCAACGGCTTCAAGGGCATTGGAGCCTATACTGGATTCTTCGATGTGCATTTCTTCATTTACCTGTTTGGTTTCCGGCAAAAGAATTTTAGCCGCTACCACTGCAGCAGGGGCGCTCATTACTGAGGCAGCCAAAAGGTGTTTGGCAAAAAAGAGTTTTTGAACCGGATCATCTCCTCCCAGAAAACCTATGTAGGCAGCTAGTACGCCCCCGGCTATAGTAGCCATGCCTCCGCTCATTAAACAGAGCAATTCGGATTTGGTCATTTTTTTAATATAAGGCTTAACCAAAAGGGGGGATTCAGTTTGACCTAAAAAGATATTACCTGCAGCAGCCAGGCTTTCGGCCCCGGATAATTTCATGGTATATTTCATGATCCAGGCGAAAACATAAACTATTTTTTGCAATATGCCGTAATAAAAGAGTAGGCTGGTAAAAGCTGAAAAAAAGATCACTGTAGGTAATACCTGAAAAGCGAAGATGTAGCCGAATGAATCTGTATTAGTGATAAGTCCTCCAAAGAGGAACTCTGAACCTTCAGCGGTAAAATCCAGCAGAATCACAAAGCCTTTGCTGATTCCATCAAAAGCCTTGCGGATGAAGGGTACTTTGAGAATTCCCAGTGCAAATAGAAATTGTATAACGAGCCCTTTTACAACAAGCGACCAGTTTACGGCTTTGCGTTTAGCAGACATAAGATAGGCAATGAAAACCAACACAAGTAGGCCAAGCATTCCCCTGAGCAGAGAATTCCAACTGAGACTATTTTGATTAAAATCATAGTTCAGGGGAAGTGATTGGGCTTTTTTAATGGGCTTGCTAAAGGAATAATCAACATTGCCTTCATTGATAACTAATAAAGTATCATTGAGAATTTTGAGGTAATAATAGCGGATGGTATCGCTGGGTTGGGAGTAATTGAAAACGAGTGTGTCATTGGAAAGATGGTAACTACCCTTGGCCCTGAGATTGTTTTTTGCTTTTAACTCATATAAAAAAGTGCTATCGTCCAAGAGAAAGTAATCTGCCGTATCGATGGGTAGAAGCGATTCTCCCTGAAGATTGGTAATAGATTTAAATTTCCAACGGAAACTCAGATTTTCCTGTGCATCAGTGGCTACAGCTGTAAACAAAACGGATAGAAAAAGAAGAGCTTTGTATTTACGCATACCACTAATTCTATCAAATGGAGTTAGTTACTTTCCCTTTTGTCGATCTCGTCTCTTATACGGGCTGCCAGTTCGTAATTTTCATCTTTAACCGCTTTGTCCATCAGTTTATGAAGGTTTTCAAGGCTTTGGGAAGATAGATCTTCTTTTTGAGGTAAAGCAGTCTTGGTTTTAGCGGTTTTGGCTTTGGTAGTAGAACCCGTTTTCTTTTCGCCCTGGCTTTCTTTCAGAATGATTCCTGCTTTATCTAAAATTTCCTTGTAGGTATAGATAGGGCATTTGAAACGGATGGCTAGAGCTACGGCATCCGAAGTTCGGGCATCTAAAACCTGCTCTTTGCCGCTGCTGTCTTCACAAACCAGAATGGAAAAAAAAACGCCATCCTGTAATTTGTGAATCACTACCTCTTTTAAGTTGATGTTAAAACTGTCTGAAAAATTTTTGAAAAGATCGTGAGTAAGGGGGCGGGGAGGATTGACTTCTTTTTCCAGAGCTATAGCAATAGACTGGGCTTCAAAACCTCCAATTATAATAGGAAGTCTGCGATCGCCCTTTTCCTCTCCCAAAACCAGGGCATATGCCCCGGTTTGAGTTTGACTGTAGGAAAGTCCTTTAATGTATAGCTGTATGCGTTCCATTAATTGTTGGCCTTGAAGTTTTTAACGGCCTCCGTCAAACGGGGAACCACTTCAAAGGCATCTCCCACCACACCGTAATCGGCTGCTTTAAAAAAGGGAGCTTCAGGGTCGTTATTGATGGCTACGATGGTTTTGGAGTTACTTACTCCTGCCAGATGCTGAATGGCCCCGGATATCCCTATTGCTATGTAAAGGTTGGGATTTATGGCAATACCAGTCTGGCCAACGTGTTCAGTATGTGGCCTCCAACCCATATCCGATACGGGCTTGCTGCAGGCGGTCCCGGCATCAAGAGTTTCAGCCAGTTCCTCCAGCATACCCCAGTTCTCGGGGCCTTTTAAACCACGTCCACCTGAAACTACACGCTCTGCTTCCGGTAAAGGTATCTTTCCTTTTACCCGGTCTACTTCTTTTACTTCTACAGCAGGATTATCGCCCAGCGAAACGGAACCTCCAACTACTTCAGCTGTGCCTTCACCTTCTTCAACTCCAATAGAGTTAGGCACAAATACAATAATGCGTTTTTGCGCTTCAGTAGTATAATCTACAAAACCTTTACTGGAGAATACACTACGTCTGGCGGTGAGGGGTGTTACGGAGCTAGGTAATGCCGTTACGTTGGTAATCAGGCCGGCACCTTCCATCACAGCCAGGATAGGAGCCAGGGCTTTACCGTTAAATGTTCCGCTGATGATGTAAGTATGGCCATCGTTTTCACTGGCAATTTTTTGAAGTGCCTCAGCGTATTTGTAATTGTCGTACTGATCAAAACCGTCTTCCAGACTGATCACCTTTTTCAAGCCGTACTTTCCGGCAGCACCGGCATCATCATCCAGCTTACCAAAGGTTACACCTATGGCTTCAGTTCCCATCATATCAGCGGTTTTAGCAGCATATAGAGCCGCTTCCCAGGTGTTTTTCTTAAACTTTCCTTCCCAGCTTTCCAGAAATACTATTACAGACATTTTCTTAAGTTCTTTATTCGGTTTATTAAATCACTTTAGCTTCTTCGTGTAGCAGTCTTACCAGTTCACCCATATTTTCGGCATCTATCATTTTGACATCGCCTTTAGGAGCGGGTTTTTCATAGATGCCAACAGTAGTCTGACGATTGGCTTCAACTGCTTCCTTCACGTGAAGAGGCTTGGTACGGGCGCTCATGATACCGCGCATATTGGGTATGCGGAGATCCTTTTCCTCCACCAAACCCTTTTGTCCGCCAATAACAACAGGTAATTGAACAGAAAGCTTTTCTTTACCTCCGTCAATTTCCCGGATAAGGCTGGCTGTATCGCCATCCAGTTCCATACCTACACAAGCGTTTACAAAAGGCCATTTCAACATGGCTGCTACCATACCGGGGACCTGACCACCGTTGTAATCAATAGATTCACGACCGGCAATTACCAGGTCATATCCCCCTTCTTTGATAACGGCAGCTATCTGAGATGCTACGAAAAAAGCATCTGTCGGATCGGCATCAATCCTGATTGCTTCGTCCGCTCCTATGGCCAGGGCTTTTCTCAAAGTAGGTTCTGTTTCAGCCCGGCCTACATTCAGCACGCTAACTGTTCCTCCTTGTTTTTCTTTTATCCAGATTGCCCGGGTAAGGCCAAATTCATCATAAGGATTAATGACAAACTGAACTCCATTCTTGTCAAACTCCTTATTATCATTAGTGAAATTGATTTTGGCAGTGGTATCCGGTACGTGGCTAATACAAACTAATACCTTCATTATGTGTAATGATCAATTTTAAGATATGAATAGATTTGCGAAAATAGCTAAAAAAGCCCCAATGCAGAAAGCTTTTAGCTTATTAGCAACATCAACAGCCTGTGGAGATTTATGTTTAGTTTTTTAAAATCGGTTTTCCAATGCTGGGTTTGTACAACATTGATTGCAAGATCGCAAACCTGCCAGCTGTCTAAAAGTTTTCATTCTGCTAAAGTAGGGTCATTCCAGGCTTAGACTCTTAATCTTAAACAGGTTTTTATAATTCAACTTGCATCAATTAATTTCTATTTTTGCTAGCCCAAAAACAAAATCAATGAGTAGGATTATCCAGTTCAGAGAAGCCGTTTGTGAAGCCATGAGTGAAGAAATGCGGAGGGATGAAAACGTTTATCTCATGGGCGAAGAAGTAGCAGAGTACAACGGTGCCTATAAAGCTTCAAAAGGTATGTTGGATGAATTCGGCCCTAAACGGGTGATCGATACACCCATATCAGAGCTGGGTTTTGCCGGAGTAGGAGTGGGATCGGCTATGAATGGCCTGCGTCCCATTATTGAGTTTATGACATTTAATTTTTCTTTGGTGGCCATAGACCAGATCATTAACAATGCCGCCAAAATGTACCAGATGAGTGGCGGCCAGTTTAATGTCCCCATTGTTTTTCGCGGGCCAACGGCTTCTGCCGGCCAGTTAGGGGCTACTCATTCCCAGGCCTTTGAAAGCTGGTATGCCAATACTCCTGGTCTTAAAGTAGTAGTGCCTTCCACCCCTTATGATGTAAAAGGGCTTTTAAAAACAGCTATCAGGGATGACGATCCGGTATTGGTGATGGAATCGGAACAAATGTATGGCGATAAGGGGGAAGTGCCGGAAGAAGAATATTTGATAGAATTGGGCAAAGCCGATATCAAACGTACTGGCTCAGATGTTACCATAGTATCTTTTGGCAAGATCATAAAGGAGGCCTTAAAAGCAGCCGAAGAACTGGCTAAAGATGATATTGATTGTGAAGTGATCGATTTGCTTACCGTTCGCCCTATCGACTACGATGCAGTGATCAATTCCATTAAGAAAACCAATCGCATGGTAATTTTAGAAGAAGCCTGGCCTCTTGGTTCCATAGCTACTGAAATAACCTACAAAGTACAGCGCGAAGCTTTTGACTTCCTCGATGCTCCTATCCGCAGACTGACCACTGCCGATACTCCTATGGCTTATTCCCCTGTTCTGGTGGAAGAGTTCTTACCCAACGCCAAGCAGGTAATAGAGGCGGTGAAAGGAGTGATGTATATCTGATCCTTATCGGTTAAGCGGTTGGTTTTATAGAATAATAAATGTTTACGGCTCAGAGTGAATCGCGATAATAAATACCCTTATTTAACTCTTTGCCTGTAAAACTATTTGGTTTACTTTTGCGCCCCTTGTAAATAATGTCGTGTTTATCCATCATACATTAAGCTTATGAACTGGTTATTGTACTTAATCCCCGGCCTTGGCTTGCTGGGTCTTTTGGTTATGATTGTTAAATCTGCCTGGGTTTCCAAACAGGATGCCGGAGACGATAATATGCGCGAGCTGGCCAAATACATAGCCGATGGCGCCATGGCTTTTCTTAAAGCCGAATGGAAAGTGCTGACTTACTTTGCCATCATCGCAGCTATTTTGCTCGCCTGGTCAGGTACTTTAGTGGATAATTCCAGTCCCGTTATTGCTATTTCATTTGTCATAGGAGCTTTCTTTTCTGCTTTTGCCGGCTGGATCGGAATGAACATAGCTACTAAAGCCAATGTGCGCACTACGCAGGCAGCCCGTACTTCTCTGGCTAAGGCTCTTCAGGTTTCTTTTAGCGGAGGAACAGTAATGGGATTGGGTGTAGCCGGTTTAGCTGTTTTAGGTTTGGGCTCCCTTTTTATCGTTTTTTACAACATGTACGTAGTTTCCAGCGGTGATGTGAATGGCCTTGATATGGAAAAGGCTCTTGAGGTATTGGCCGGTTTTTCGCTGGGAGCAGAAAGTATAGCTCTTTTTGCACGTGTAGGTGGTGGGATTTACACTAAAGCAGCAGATGTTGGGGCTGACCTGGTAGGTAAGGTAGAAGCAGGTATTCCTGAAGATGACCCCCGTAATCCTGCTACCATAGCTGATAATGTAGGTGACAACGTAGGTGACGTGGCCGGTATGGGAGCAGATCTTTTCGGTTCTTATGTAGCTACTATTTTGGCAACAATGGTATTGGGACGCGAAATTGTTTCAGCTGATAGTTTTGGAGGTATAGCTCCTGTATTACTGCCCATGGTAATTGCCGGGATAGGTTTGGTGTTTTCCATAGTAGGAACCTGGATGGTAAGGGTAAAAGACGAGAATAGCAGTGTACAAAATGCCCTTAACCTCGGCAACTGGGCTTCTATCATATTAACGGTAATTGCCTCCTATTTTCTGGTAAACTGGATGCTGCCTGCCGAAGGAATGGTCTTTCGTGGTCAGCAGTTTACTGCCAACGGTGTTTTCTGGGCCATTTTTACCGGTTTGATAGTAGGTGCTTTAATGAGTATAGTTACTGAGTATTACACGGCCATGGGCAAGCGCCCCGTACTTTCCATCGTGAAGCAATCTTCTACCGGACATGCTACTAATATTATTGGCGGCCTGGCAGTGGGTATGCAGTCTACCGTATTGCCTATTCTTATTTTGGCAGCCGGTATTGTAATATCTTATTCTTTTGCCGGCCTGTACGGAGTATCTATAGCTGCTGCCGGTATGATGGCCACTACTGCCATGCAATTGGCAATTGATGCCTTCGGTCCCATTGCCGACAATGCAGGTGGTATAGCTGAAATGAGTGGCCTGCCCGAAGAAGTTCGCAATCGTACAGACAATCTGGATGCCGTAGGAAATACCACCGCTGCTACCGGAAAAGGCTTTGCCATTGCTTCCGCTGCCCTAACCTCATTGGCTTTATTTGCTGCTTTTGTGGGGATTTCAGGTATTGATTCTATCGACTTGTACAAAGCACCTGTTCTAGGCGCGCTTTTTATAGGTGCCATGATTCCCTTTATCTTTTCATCTCTGGCTATAGCAGCTGTAGGACGCGCAGCGATGGATATGGTAAATGAGGTAAGGCGCCAGTTCAAGGAAATTCCAGGCATTATGGAATACAAAGCCAAACCTGAATACGAGAAATGTGTGGAGATATCAACCAGAGCTTCTATACGCGAAATGATATTACCCGGAGCGATTGCTCTTGTTGTTCCTTTATTAGTAGGTTTTGGTTTGAAAGATGTTTTTGACGATGCTTCTTCAGCTGAAATACTAGGGGGATTGCTGGCCGGTGTTACCGTTTCAGGTGTATTAATGGGAATGTTCCAAAATAATGCAGGTGGAGCCTGGGATAATGCTAAAAAATCTTTTGAAAAAGGGGTAGAGATCAACGGCAAAATTGAATATAAAGGTTCAGAACCTCATAAGGCCTCTGTAACTGGTGATACTGTGGGTGATCCTTTTAAAGATACGTCCGGTCCTTCTATGAACATACTCATCAAATTAATGAGTATAGTATCACTTATTATAGCACCTCACATCAATGTAGGCGATGGCGGTCACCACAGTGAAGTTAGTAAGCCTGCACATGAGCTTGTATTAACTGAGGAAGCTGTTCTTGAAGAAGTCAAAGGAGAAGTAAAGGAAACAGAGTCGATAGCAGTTAAAGAAGTAGCAGCCTCTGTTTCAGGTAATGCTGCCGTTCAGACCAATGGAGATAATCCATCCCTCTAGCTTGTTGTGAGCTATAAGTCGTCCATAAAAAATTGGGAAGGTCTGGCCAAAAGAGACGCCCTATGGTCTATTCTTACTGACAGCTCTAAAAAAGATGGTAAATGGCAGTTAGAAGAGTTCTACCGGTCTGGTAAAGAAGAGGTAGAAGCTGTATGGTCACTTCTGGATTCTCTTGGAGCCTTGCCTGCTGAAAGAACCACTGCTTTGGATTTTGGTTGCGGTGCCGGACGGCTAAGCCGGGCTTTATATCCCTACTTTGAAAAGGTAACAGGCATAGATGCCAGCCCTACTATGGTAGAGGTGGCCCGTAAGCAAAACAGTGAGTACCTCGATAAGCTCGAATTTAAAGTCAACAAAGAAGATAGACTCGGGTTATTGAAGGATGATACCTTTTCCTTTGTTTTCACTTCTATTACCCTTCAGCATATTCCCTATCCGCATTCAGTTAATTTTATAAAAGAATTTTTGAGAGTGTTGAAGCCGGGAGGAACAGCGGTTTTTCAAATCCCTACTGAAGATGTACGTGAACCTTCCCTTTGGCAGCGTTTCAGGTCCTTTATACGCTTTCGGGAACGCTTGGCTATGATCGGTATAGGAGACGGTTTTCAAATGGATATGTACACCGTTTCACTGGATGAAATAAAAGCCATTATCAATGATGAAGGAGGAGAGCTGCTGGCAGTGAAATATACCAATCACACCGATCCCGGTTTTAATGGTAATCTGAGAATACTGAATGAGAAAGAAGCTTCTCACGGTTTTATGAGTAACCTTTTCATTGTCCGGAAGAAATAGCAGACTTCACTTCCTTTTTGTAATAACCGCTTACAAAGATCAAACCGTACATAAAAGCAAAAAACAGATTACCCGCTTGTCGTTCCAGCATGGATTCTGTCAGAAAACTAATGAAGGTTAGCAATAAAAAACAAAACGGGATAAACTGGAAATTTTTGATCAGATAAATGGCGGGCAGTAAAAAAATGAGTAACAGGAGGGTAAAGCCAGCAAAGCCCAATGCAGCAAAATGTTGCAGGAAAGCATTGTGGTAATTGTATTTTTTTGCTGCCAGGGTGTAATACTGATGATGGGTAACCCAGAATTTGGCCTCACTGTGTTTTGTTTTCTCATACAGTATATCATCTGCATCACCGGTTCCGGTCCCCGTCCAAAAATTTTCCCCAATAACTTCAAAACCGTATTTCCAAAGGTATACCCGGTGGTTGGTTTGTTTGCCATTGTCAATCCCCCTGAAATATTGCCACTCTTCAAAAGTTTCTATAATCCTTTTCCTCGAGCCCGGAATGGTGTAAACAACAGCTGAAAACAGTAATAAAAAGCTGATGAGGGAGATGAGGGCACCGCTCAAACCTAACCTTTTATGGAGTTGCCACATTAGAAATACTGAACTAATGGCTAAAAAAGCCAATAACTGTATCCTGACGGAATACAGGAATTGCATACCTAAAAGAATGGCTAATCCCAATACTGAGAAAAATCTGAATGAAGGAGAACGTTTATTCCACGAGATAAGAAGATCATCTAAAAGAATAAAGAAAGTGAAGCTGGAGTACATAGCAAAATAATGCACAGGCACCATCTCAAAAACTACGAGGTTATGATAGAAAAAATAGTCGGTTATACCATTTTGTAGATATAACCAACCAGCGCGGAGCAACAAAAAAACGGAAGCAGCCAAAGTACAGTAAGCAAAAGTTTTCAGGAGGAGCTTTACCTTGTCCTTTTGTTCCAGGAGATCAGAAGTTCCCAAAACCAGAGGTAAAAGGATCATGGATATTTTTACAGTGACTACTTTCCAGCCTTTGGCAGTATTCTCTGTTTGCAGCATACCCAAAATAAACAGGGCGAAAAGCAACAATAGAAAGATGAGTAAATAATTTTTTTTGAGGCGTTCCCATTTTTCGGTAAAATTGAAAGAGAACACCCAGGCGAACATAATTCCTATAATCCCTAAAGTAGGGGGAAGCCAAACAAACTGGCAGCAAAGCGATACCGCGAAGTACAGTAAACTATACCACAATATCCGATCGCTCCATTTTTTGTTTAGTAATGCTTTCACTCAATCAAGCTAAGTAAAAAGAAATTATTCCGGGATAATTTAATGCCGGGGCTTTAAAAAAGACCGTTTAGCTCTGCGTCAATCCGGTTAATGATATTACCGAGATCTTCGGGATCAACGGCAAAATTATTTTCATCTACATTAATCACCAATAAATTACCCTTATTGTAACCGCTTATCCAGGCTTCGTAACGCTCGTTGAGCCGGTTGAGGTAATCAAGGCGAATATTATTCTCATAGTTACGGCCTCGTTTCTGTATCTGGTCTACCAGGGTAGGAATAGAAGCCCTTAGGTATATCAGCAGGTCAGGAGGCTGGATAAAGGATTCCATAAGGTTAAAAAGTGAAATATAGTTTTCGTAATCCCGGCTGGGCATTAAACCCATAGCGTGGAGATTGGGGGCAAATATGTGAGCGTCTTCATAAATAGTCCTGTCCTGAATAACGTCTTTGCCGTGTTCACGTATTTCCTTTACCTGCCGAAAGCGTGAGTTAAGGAAATAGATCTGCAGGTTGAAAGACCAACGCTGCATTTCCTGGTAGAAGTCATCTAAGTATGGGTTATCTTCTACATCCTCGTATTGAGGTTCCCATTTGAAGTGTTTGGCCAATAAGGTAGTGAGCGTGGTTTTACCGGAACCGATGTTACCCGAAACAGCAATATGCATGATTGAATATAGTTATAATAGAGGCTTTGAGAAAAGCCTAACAAAGCTAATATTTTGGAGAATAAAGGCAAGTCATTACACTGGATTAAATCAGGAACAGGATGTTTAATTCAACCTGTAATAGTTTATTCCCGCATCATATAATAGGTAAAGGTTTTTTCCTGTTACAGAAAGTGCCTTGGTACCGTTGATGTCAAGTGGGTATTTTTTCTCTTGCCGGGTAAGTAAATCAACTTCTACTACGAGATCATTTTTCAGGTAATAAAGCTTTTTACCTTCTACCTCAAAGTCGAGAATGTCATTTACAGGGATCGTTTTTTTATAAGCACCTACAGGGTCAAATACCAATATGCCAGTACCGGATAAATAGAGGTAGATATTTTCAATGGTACTGACCAGGATTTGAGGCTGGTTCTCTTTTCCGGCTATTTGAGTAATGTTGAGCGTTTGGGTAGTAATCTTTTTTGTTTCGATATTGAAACGATAAATTTTATCGGTTACCTGGTCGTAAAACCAGATATTCTCCTCATCGGAATAGGCAACCAGTCGTACATCCAGAAAGCCGTAATTGGCAAAAGCGGTTTGAGAGCTTTGGTTCAAACGATTATCTAAAATAATGATCTGGTAAACATCCTGGTAGAAGAGAAGAGGGTTCATGGCATTCAAAACATCTACCTGACTTAATTCTCCCAATAGAGGGTTACTGTAGGCATAAAGTTCTTTGCCTTTGGAGTCGAGTTTGTGAAGAATATCATCCTTTATAGTGTAGAGGTTCCCAAATTGATCGGCAGTAAAAAACTCTACGCCCTTTTGAGGGATAACCGTTTTTAGAGTGAGTTGAGCATAGCCAGGAGGCCCTCCTAAAAAAATCAACAAAACTAATAACCTCATCCAACCGCTTTAAGGGAATTCATCTTTAATAACTCATCAATGTGTTCCCTGGTATTGGACAGGCGGGGAACTTTATTTTGCCCACCCAATTTTCCTTTGGCTTTTAGCCACTGGTAAAACAGCCCTTTATCTGCCGATAGCACCTGTGGTTTTTTTAAAGCCATATCCTTATGTCGCTTAGCTTCGTAATCGCTGTTAAGACTTTTTAAAGTCTGATCGAGAACATCACTAAAGCGTTCCATATCTTTTGGATCGCGGGAAAATTCGATCAACCACTGGTGGGCACCGCTTTCCTTACCTTCCATGTAAACAGGGGCAGCCGTGTAATCGAGTATGGAGGCATCTGTTTGACGGCAGGCCTCTCTTAGAGCTGCTTCAGCGTTTTCTATTATTACTTCCTCGCCAAAAGCATTAATAAAGTGTTTAGTACGTCCCGAAACCTGAATTCTGTAAGGAGAAACGGAAGTAAAGCGAACGGTGTCACCTAATATGTAGCGCCATAAACCGGCATTGGTACTGATAACTACTGCATAGTTTTCTCCGACCTCAACTTCGCTTAAAGGGATGGTTTCCGAATCCTCACCTTTGAAGCGGTTCATTGGAATGAACTCATAGAAAATGCCATAATCCAGCATGAGCAGCATTTCTTCCCCACCGGTGAGATCCTGTATTCCAAAGAAGCCCTCCGAAGCATTGTATGTTTCCAGGAAACTGAAGTTGGAATGGGGCAAGATTTCTTCGAATTGTTTGCGGTAAGGAGCAAAGCTCACTCCACCGTGCATGTACAATTCCAGGTTAGGCCATACTTCGTGCAAATGATCTTTACCCGTTTTTTCCAGTACCCTGCGGGCCAGTACCAGCATCCACGAAGGAACCCCGGCCAGGCTGCTTACATCCTCTTTAATAGTTGTATTGGCTATAGCCTCAATTTTTTCTTCCCACTCTTCCATCAGGGAGATCTTGTTGTTAGGTGTACTGCGTATCTCCACCCAAAAGGGAAGGTTTTCTATAATGATGGCCGATACATCACCATAGAAAGACTTATTATTGATATTATTTACAAAAGTGCTGCCAGCCAAACGAAGGCTCATACCGGAAAAAATCTCAGTATCTGGATTATTGTTACAGTAGATGCTCAAGAGATCTTTTCCTCCCTTAAAATGGCAATCTTCTATATTTTCCTGGCTTACCGGGATAAATTTGCTTTTGCTATTGGTAGTTCCGCTCGATTTGGCAAACCATTTTATTTCGGTAGGCCAGGTTATATTTTGTTCTCCGGCCCTCAATCTTTTTACTTCGTGTTCAAAGCTTTCGTAAAAGTGCAAGGGTATTCTTTGTTTGAACTCTTCGTAATTATTGATTTCCTCAAAGCGGTATTTTTTACCCCACTCGGTATGCTTAGCTTTGTTTAACAGATCGGAAAGTAGCTCCTGCTGAACTTCGATGGGATACTTCATGAAGAGCTCAATCTGGTGAAAGCGCTTCTTCATGCGCCAGCTAAGAAAAGAATTCAGTAGATCAAGCTTCATTTTTCAGGTTTTGATTGGTAAAAATCTAAAAAAGTTTGCAAATGCACTTTTACAGCACATTAAGTAAAATGCAGTCATTCATAAATGGCAAAGTTCACTACTTATTATCAACGGATAATGACTTTTTGAAATCTAATGAATTAATAGGAAAACAGCTCAGTATTGAGTTTGTGAATGAAAAATACTGTGCCTCTTGTGGTAATCAGTTCAAAGATCTCTATCGCATGGGGTTTTGCAAGAATTGTTTCTATACCAAACCTGAAGCGGGAGAAAGTATCATTAGGCCAGAACTTAGCCGAGCCCATGAAGGGATAGAAGACCGGGATCTGGCTTTTGAAAAGGCATACCAGTTACAACCTCACGTGGTTTACCTGGCTAATTCAGGAGGGCTAAAGGTAGGGGTGACCCGCGAAAATCAAAAACTGACCCGCTGGACTGACCAGGGAGCCTATCAGGCGATAGTATTTGCCGAGACCTCCAATCGCTATGAAGCCGGTTTAATAGAGGTGGATATGAAAAATCACATTGCTGATAAAACCGCCTGGCAGAAAATGTTGAAAAATGAAAATCCAGAGATTGACCTGCCGGCTGAAAAAGAAAAACTGGGCAAAGTATTGAAAGAAGAGTTACAACATTTTATCAGCAACAGCCATGAAATAGTTACCCTGGACTACCCGGTGGAGAAATATCCTACCAAAGTGAAAAGTGTTAATCTTGATAAAAACCCGGAAGTAAAGGCGGTGTTACAAGGTATACGCGGCCAATACCTGATCTTTGAAGGAGGGGGAGTACTCAATGTGCGTTCCAGCACGGGTTATCGCGTTAAGCTTAGTTTTTGAAGTTTTTCGCTTAGGTTGACTTTCATGATGAAGTAGACCCCTGCTAAAGAGGGGAGGGCAAGATTGAACAACCAAACTATGGCGGGAACTAATAAGAGTACGGTTTCATCAATAGCAGTTGAGTTGAAAAGCCAGATCGAAAGAGCACTCTTTATTACAAAATCAAAAGCGGGAATAGTGGTAATAAAGGTTCCCAGTACGTAGTAAACCGGTACCCAGATCAAAAAATCTATTTCCAGAGTGCTGTTGGTCAACAGTAATACCATCACTACAAACTGCATATTGTAGATGATAAACCTTACCATATTGATGATTAGAAGTTCCAGTTTCTCGGAAAAATAAGGGCGTTCACTGAGAATATAATCCTGTAAAGATTTTTTAAACAACTGATATTTTCTGAGGAAGCGCTGTAGCTTGGTAAAGTTGAAATAAATCAGAAGCACTACTAAAAGCGCTGCTATTGCTGAAGCTGTGATTATAAAAGGCTTATAGTTTCCTGTTACGATCGCCAGTATGGCCAGGCTTACAGATAGAAAGATCAATTTAGTAGTAAACTTGGGGAGGTGGAACCAAAAAGTAACAAAAAGGTATTTGGATTTGTCTTGCATAGAATTATACCGGCCTATGAGTTCCCCACTGTTCATGGGAGTGACAAAAGCCAGGGCCTGGCAAATAAGATTGTGTTTAAGAGCAGTAAACCAGCTAGTGTTTTCTCGCATTTTTCTCACTTTTTGCCAGGAAAGAGCGTCAAATGAAATGTTGAGGATCCAGAGAGTGATAAAGAGCAATAAATAAAACCAGAATGTCAGATCTACTTTAGGTTGAATGGCATAAAAATCAAGTGTGTCAACCTTGCTGTAAATAAAATACAGGGAAAGGCATAAAAGAGTGACTTTTAGGGAAAACGAAAAAGCTTTATGACTGATAATACGAGTGATCACAATTCTAACTCTTCACCTCTTTCAAGCTTGAAGTACACCCGGAAAAGGTATACTACAAAATAAATAACAATGGTATCCAGAGCCGCAAAGATCAGCTTAAACAACCAGCCGTGCCATATCAGTTCCGTAATAAAATCAAAACCCTGCAAACCGATAAATATCACAGTCGTTACCAAAATTGTATCCAGCAACTGAGAAAAAAAGGTAGAAAAATTATTGCGCAACCAAAGGTATTTGCCCTTGGTGAGTTTTTTCCAGAAGTGAAAAAGCCTTACATCTATAAACTGTGCCACGAGATAAGCTAGCATCGATGCTGAAATAACCCGCCAGGAGTTTTGAAAAACGATTTGATATTGTTCGTCAGAAACAGGAGAATTCTCAAGGGCGGGGAAATTATGGCCGAGGTAGAGCACAAACAGAGTAAACATAGAGGCAAAAAAGCCAGCTAATACTACGGCATTGGTACGTTTGCGACCATACATTTCAGACAGGATATCGGTGATCAGAAAAGTAAGCGGATAGGGTAAAATTCCCGCAGAAACCCTAAAGACCTTAAACCCCAGATCTACCTCTACAAATTTATTGGCAATGAGGTTACAGGTAATCAGGGCTGATATGAAAAGAGCCGAGAGGATGAGGTATATCATTTGTGCCCTCCCCTTTCTGATGCTCGACTGGTTTTTCAAGATCAGTCTATTATAATGTCGTATTCCATACGGGTTTGATAGCCCTGCATGTTTTGAGCTTTCTCAAATACTTCAAAGTAGCGGGATAGCTCACCTAAGCGGTTTTTCAGGATACGTGCTTCAAAATCTCCTCCGAATTCTTTGAGCAGGCGGGTAATAGGATCTTCCAGCTCGGGATACTTCACTACGCGGTAATCTTCTGCTATGCCAGCTTTTTCAGCAGCCAGGGCAATAGCCATGTCGAGTCCTCCCAGCATATCAACCAGCCCTAGTTTTAAAGCGTCTTCACCAGACCATACCCGGCCCTGGCCAATGCTGTCCACCTGGTTTATATCCATATTTCGGCCTTCGGCTACTCTTTCCTTAAAGGTGTTGTAAATCTGGTCAACCTGCCGGATGAGAATGGCTCTTTCACTTTCTGTGAGAGGACGGTCAAAAGTTCCCAAATCTGAATACTGGTTGGTTTTTACAGTCTCTATATTGAGGCCCATTTTGTTATTCAAAAGTTCCTGCCCGGTAAAGAAAAGGCCAAAAGCACCAATGCTACCGGTAATAGTGTTGGACTGGGCAATAATGGTGTCTGCATAAGAACAGATATAATAACCCCCACTGGCAGCGTAATCGCCCATAGAAGCAATAAGGGGTTTTTCTTCCCTGGCCAGGGATACCTCTCTCCAGATCACTTCCGAGGCCAAAGCACTTCCTCCCGGACTGTTAACTCTTAGTACTATAGCTTTGACGCTTTTATTATTTCTCGCTTTACGGATTGCTTTGGCTATTTTTTTTGATCCTATGCTGTAGTCATCGCCTTCGCCATCTACTATATCTCCCTGAGCAAATACCACTGCTATTTTATCCGAACTATAACCGCCTTTTCCATCGAGATCAGTGGTTTGTGCGTATTGCTTCATACTTATGAAATTGATGTCATTGGTACTTTCAACATCTGATCTTTCTTTCAAAATGTCCATGATCTCATCTTCGTAAACAGTGGCATTGATGATTCCGGACGCTGCTGCTTCTCTGGGATTTATTGCAGTTAGTTCATCAGCTAGTTGATTTAGCTTTTCGGTTTCCAGGCCGGTTGAAGCAGAAACGTCAGCCAGGTAGCTGCTCCATAGAGAAGACATAAGAGTTTTTAATTGCAAGCGGTTTTCATCACTCATATCCTGGCGCAGAAAAGGCTCAACGGCACTTTTGAATTTATTTCCGGTTGCCCGCAATACTTCCGGTTGTAACCCTAGTTTCTCTAGTCCGTCTTTCATATAAGTAACCGAAGCATTTAAACCGCTCCATTCGATAAACCCTTCGGGGTTTACAAAAACCGAATCCGCAGCCGAGGTCAGATAAAGACCTTTTTGCGTAATTACTTCAGAATAAGCGTAAACAAATTTGCCGCTTTCTTTAAAATGGTTAATGGCCTCCCGGAATTCTTTCAGACTGGCATTACCAGTAATAGGAATACCTCCTGCCAAATAAACACCGATTATACGGTCATCTGTCTTTGCAGTTTTAAGAGAGGCTAAAACCTCATCAATACCAAGAGCACTTTCAGGCTGTCCGGATAAAGGGTCAAAGCTGGCAAAGGGGTTATCTATAGCCCGGTCGTAGATCATCTTGTTGAGGTCAACTTTTATGATGGAGTTGTCTGCCACTTTTACTTCCTTTTCTGCCAGAGAAGCAAAGGAAGCCAGGATAATGAAGCCAATAAATATTAATAGTATCCCACCCAGTATGGTAGCTAAAAGCATTTTTAGAAAAGTCTTCATAAGATAGTTGCTATGTTTAGTTTTGCGCAGATTATTGGCAATATTATTAAAGTTCAGTCAAAACAATATTATAATTGGGCAAGGATTTGACGAAAGTAGTTGTTTTAATGGGAGGTAATCTCGGTAACGTGATACAAACCTTTATCTTAACGCAACGGGAACTGCAAAAGTTTGGTAATATAGTGGAAGGTTCATCCATCTACAGCAGTAAGGCCTGGGGAATGGAAGAGGATAC
Source organism: Owenweeksia sp. (assembly GCA_028277105.1). Lineage (GTDB taxonomy): Bacteria > Bacteroidota > Bacteroidia > Flavobacteriales > Schleiferiaceae > JANQHO01. Next base: position 27,194 of record JANQHO010000150.1, read on the forward strand.
TCCTGATTTTTACAATCAGGCAATAGTTTTGGAGACTTCCCTTTCTCCTGAACTGCTATTGAAAAGTTTATTGGAGGTGGAGCGCAATTTTGGTAGAAAGAGAAATAATGAGGCTGGATATAGTTCCCGTGAACTCGATCTAGACATAATTTTTTACGGCAATAAGATCATAAAAACGAATGTATTGGAAATACCCCATCCCCAGATGCATCTGCGTAATTTCACATTAGAGCCGCTCGTTGAGGTCATTCCCCAATTTATTCATCCTGTACTGGGGAAAACAATAAAGGAACTCTCCAAATCTAGCCCTGATCAGGAAAAGGTAACCAAATGTTAAAATATCGCTACATAGCTATTGAGGGAATCATAGGTGCTGGTAAAACAACCCTGGCAAAACTTCTCAGCGAAAAGCTCAACGCCAGATTACTGCTGGAAGAATTCGCAGATAATCCTTTTCTCGAAAAATTTTATAGCGACCCTAAACGCTATGCCTTCTCGGTAGAAATGTCTTTTCTGGCTGACCGTTATCACAAGATCAAAGGCTTTTTTGATTCTCCGGATTTATTTCAACCTGTGGTAATAGCGGATTATGCGCCATTTAAAAGTCTGATTTTTGCCCAGACCAATCTTTCAGAGGAAGAATTCAGGCTATACCGGGAATTTTTTGATTTGAGCATTAATCGACTACCCAAGCCTGATCTGGTCATATTTCTGGAAAGGGATATGGAAATTTTAATGAGACATATAAAAGAAAGAGGAAGGGAATTTGAACTTGATATTAAGGAAGAATATTTATTGAGACTTAAAGAAAATTACACCCGCTTTTTCAAACAATCAAAACAATACAGGCTGTTGGTGATCGATAGCAGAGCGTATGATTTTATACTGAACGAACAAGATTTACAAGAGGTTATAAGCCTGATAGATTTGGATTTTAAGCCTGGGTTAAATTTTTACCGTTAAAGGGCGACTATCGTTAAAATATACTGGTAAATGTTTTGTGGTTTGCGTTTATTTATATTTTTGCGGCATGAATTGTAAGGAAAGTTCTTACATTAGATTATTAAAAGCCCAAATTATTACCTAAAAAACAAATTATGAAAAAGCAATTCTTACTCATATTGACTGCTTTTGGAGTATTTTTCGCTAATGCACAAGAAAAGATCACAGATGCTCACGCTTCAAACTACCGCACCTGGTCGATAGGTATCAACGGTGGTAATACCTTTAGTTTAGGTGATGCGATGAGTTTTGACGGAGATAAGGGTGATGGTGTACCCGATGGCGTATCCACTGTTAGTATGGGTATTAGAGGACACCTTACTAAATTCTTTAATCCAAGTTTTGGTTTGCAAGGTTCGGCAGGCTTTCACCAAATTTCTGGTTCCAAAGAAAACATTTGGTTTGCCGGAGATTATTTTGATGGAGACATCAGTGCCGTTTTTAATCTCAGCAATTGGATAATGAAAGGAAGGGTTTACGAAAGGAAATCCTCCATCTTCCTTTCTGCTGGTATCGGAGCAGCCTTCTTACAATCGGCATCATATTTTACTCCAACCGATGATATCAATTCTACGGTGGGTGTAAGTAAACAAGGACAGGATGAAAGAATAATACAAGCCACTGTTCCCTTGTCATTGATGTATAAATACAAGCTCAATAATTCATGGGATATCGATGGTGTTTTCAAGTATACCATCATTCCTGAGGACTTTCCAGATGCTGTTTTTCTTGGTAATTCAGGCGATATGTTTGCCTACTTAGGGGTAGGAGTGTCTTACAATTTTGGCGATAAAGACAAACAATCGATTGTTTACACTAACCCCTTGGATAAAATGTATGCCGATATGGAAGAAGTTAAAAATAACTTCAACAAGCTTACTACTGATGATGACGGTGACGGTGTAAACAATTATTTTGACAAAGATAACTCTACTCCCGAAGGTGTAACAGTTGATGGAAGCGGTAAAGCCCTCGATGTAGATGAAGACGGTATTCCTGACAGCATGGACCAAGATCCTTTTACGGATAAAGGAGCCAAAGTAGATGCTGAGGGTCGTGCTATTGATTCAGACGGTGATGGCGTACCTGATCACATAGATGAGGAAGCCAATACCCCTAAAGGAACCATGGTTAATTTCCAGGGTAAGACGTTAGAAACCGGTAAAGGTAGTGGTGATGCAGCTTTTGTTCCTTCTGTCTACTTTGCTTTCAACAGTGCCAATATAAACGCTGCCAATCATGAGCGCCTGGCGACTATTGCACGACTGATGAAAAATAATCCCAACATGAAAATGAAAGTAGTTGGCTATGCCGATAAGAGTGGTAGTGAAGAATACAATAAAAACCTGGGCATGAGAAGAGCTCAGGCCGTTGTTAAGCAACTGTCTACCACTTATGGTATTGAAGAATCGAGGTTTGCTACTGAATCTAAAGGAGAAGCTGAACCATTAGCTAATGGTCGCAATAGCATCAACCGCAGAGTAGATGTTATTCCTCAATAATAATTTGATTAGCTAAAATATTTGCAAAAGGGAGCTTCAAGCTCCCTTTTTTATTTAGTAATATGAGGTAAACAACTTTCCCAGATGACTATTCCGGCCGAGACAGCTATATTAAGGGAATGTTTGGTGCCGAATTGGGGTATTTCAATGGCTCCTTCACAATAAGGAAAAAGATTTTTATTGACACCTTTAACTTCATTGCCAAAGATCAAAGCCGTTTTTGTAGCCTTGAATTGGTGTTCGTTCAGTTTTTTGGAAATATCGGTTTGTTCTACTGCCCAGATGGAATAGCGTTCGCCCTGTAATTTTTCCAGTGCGTTGGAAGCCTTATCAAAGTATTCCCAGTCTACAGATTCTGTTGCCCCCAGAGCAGTTTTATGTATTTCCTGATGAGGAGGCACAGGGGTTAGCCCGCAGAGAAAAACTCTTTGCACTTTAAAAGCATCGCAAGTTCTGAAAACAGAACCCACGTTGAACATACTTCTCACATTGTCTAAAACCACCGTAACAGGTATTTTCTTTGCTTTTTTAAACTCATCTGTTGAAAGGCGGTTTAGTTCATTCATCCTAAGCTTTCTCATAGGCTATTTTTATCTTAGCAGGCTATCAAAAATAGCTTATCAATTTTGGCTGGAAAAAATGCTGACACGCCTTTAATGAGGCAATACAATCAAATTAAGAGCAAATATCCCGATGCTTTATTGCTTTTCAGGGTAGGAGATTTCTATGAAACATTTGGCGAAGACGCCATCAAGACCAGTAAAATACTGGGGATAGTACTAACTAAAAGGGCTAACGGTTCAGCCGCGGAGATGGAACTAGCCGGTTTTCCACATCATTCTTTGGATACTTACTTGCCCAAACTGGTAAGGGCGGGGCAGCGGGTAGCTATATGCGATCAGTTGGAAGATCCAAAAATGGCCAAAAAAATAGTTAAGAGGGGAGTGACAGAACTGGTTACTCCAGGGGTAACTACTAATGATCAGGTTCTTCAATCGCGCTCCAACAACTTTTTATGTGCTATCCACATAGATGATAAACAGATGGGAGTAGCTTTTTGCGATGTGTCTACAGGTGAATTTCTCACCGCAGAAGGAGATTCGGAATATGTGGAAAAACTTTTGCAAAGTTTGCAGCCAAGTGAAATTATTTATCCTAAAGCCAAAGGGAAAAAGTTTTTTGAAGTATTTGGCAGCAACCACTTTACCTTTCCATTAGACGAGTGGGTCTTTAAATATGATTATGCTTTTGAAAGCCTAACCCAGCATTTCAGTACCAACAACCTGAAGGGCTACGGTATCGAAAAAATGGAAAAAGCTATAGTAGCTTCAGGCGCTATCTTCCATTATCTAAAGGAAACCCGGCACGACAAGTTGTCTCATATTACAGGTATAAGCCGGATCGACCGCAACGAGTTTGTGTGGATGGATCGCTTCACCATTCGCAATCTCGAATTGTTTCAATCCAATTCATTAGAAGGGACATCATTACTGGAGGTAATCGACTGTACCCATACTCCTATGGGAAGCAGATTATTGAAACGCTGGCTGGCCATGCCCCTCAAAAATGCCGATCAGATTAACAAAAGATCAGCGGTTGTGGGAAAGTTCATACTTAAAAGTGAACTCAGCGGAAAGATTGCAGAACAGTTGCAAAATATCTATGACCTTGAAAGGCTGGTAGCCAAGCTGAGCAGTGGTAGAATACAGCCCAGGGAAGTTGTACAACTCAAAAAAGGCCTAGACCATGCTTTTGAGGTTAAAAAGATGATGAGCCAAAGCGACCGGGCCTTATCGGATCTTGCAGATCAACTAAATGATGCAACTAAGGTAAGGAAGCTGATAGGTCAATCAATGATGGAAGAACCCAGCGCCCAAATCTCCAAAGGCCCGGTAATCAGAAGTGGGGTTTCACAGGAACTGGACGAATTAAGGGATTTGTTGGCTAACGGAAAAGATAAACTCCTGGAAATACAACAAAGGGAAACAAAAAGAACGGGTATTCCCAGTTTAAAGATTGCCTTTAACAATGTTTTTGGTTATTACCTGGAAGTGCGTAATACACATAAAGAGAAAGTTCCCGAAGAATGGGTAAGGAAACAGACTTTGGTGAGTGCCGAACGCTATATTACGGAAGAGCTGAAAGAATACGAACACAAAATTCTGGGAGCAGAGGAAAGAATATTACAACTAGAGAGCAGATTATTTCTCGATCTGATCGAAGAGATAAACTCTTTCTTGCCACTAATTCAACAGAACGCCCAAATGCTGGCTCGCATAGATTGTTTATTGGGCTTTTCACTGCTGGCTAAGTTCCAAAACTATGCTAAGCCAAAGCTCAGTGAAGGCTATATGCTCAACATCAAACAAGGACGGCACCCTGTAATAGAGAAGAATCTGGCAGCCGGGGATGAATATATTGCCAATGATGTTTTTCTGGACCGTGAAGAACAGCAGATTTTAATGATCACGGGTCCGAATATGTCTGGTAAATCAGCCTTATTGCGACAAACTGCTCTGATAAGCCTCCTGGCTCAGATCGGTTCTTTTGTACCGGCAAAAGAAGCGGAGTTAGGAATAGTAGACAAAATATTTGTCAGGGTGGGAGCCTCTGATAACATCAGCCAGGGAGAATCTACCTTTATGGTAGAAATGAATGAAACAGCCAGTATTCTAAATAACTTGTCAGATAGAAGCCTGGTTTTGCTCGATGAGATAGGCCGGGGTACCAGCACCTATGATGGCATTTCTATTGCCTGGGCTATAGCCGAATTCTTACATGAACACCCCTCCAGGCCTAAAACTCTCTTTGCTACCCATTACCACGAGCTCAACGAAATGGAGAACAGTTTTGAGCGGATCAGGAATTACAATGTAAGCGTTAAAGAGGTCAATAACAGCATTATCTTTATGAGAAAACTGGTACCCGGTGGCAGCGAACACAGTTTTGGAATTCATGTAGCTAAAATGGCAGGTATGCCTAATCTGGTGATAAACCGTGCAGATAACATGCTTAAAAAACTGGAAAAAAGCAGGGGACAAAAACCTACTGTAGATGGTATAAAAGACGGTGGCGATATGCAACTCAGCTTTTTCCAATTGGAAGACCCTATTTTGGAATCCATCAGGGAAGATGTAAAAAACCTGGATATTGATACCCTTACCCCGGTAGAAGCCTTGATGAAGCTAAATGAGATCAGGAAGAAAATAGGAGGGTAATATGTTTGCGGAGAAATTCAATTATTTATTACATTTGCCGTCCGTTTCGCGAGAATAGCTCAGCTGGTAGAGCACGACCTTGCCAAGGTCGGGGTCGCGGGTTCGAGTCCCGTTTCTCGCTCTGAGCAAAGCCCCTCTAAGAGGGGTTTTTGGTTTAAGGTTTTAAAGTTCAAAGTTGTAAGGCTTGGATAGCTAACTTTGAACCTTAAACTTTACAACCACTACGCCCTGGTGGTGGAATTGTCCCGTCACGCTTTGGCGTGACGAGGATACTCGAAACTTCCCAAAATCAAAGATTTAGAAGTTTCGGTAGTAGACAGCAAAGCTGTTATTTAATATCTGGGCAAACATCTATAACCACGCCCTGGTGGTGGAATTGGTAGACACGCGGGACTTAAAATCCCGTGGCCAGTAATGGCCGTGCGGGTTCAAGTCCCGCCTGGGGCACAGAGTTCAAGCCGATCACAACGATCGGCTTTTTTCTTGGGTCGAACAGAGGTCGAACAAATCGCATGATTTTTACACGATCCTATATGGCCTCTTGCCTTAGTGTTTGATAAATTTTTGGGTTTTGGTGTCGTTTTCAAACTTGAGCGAGAGCAGATAAAGGCCGGATGACAGGGTGTGTATATCCAAATCCTGTGTATTGCCGTGCCAGTTAAAGACGCCCTGTTCAATGATCTGACCGGTTAGATTGGTGATCGTATAGGGCACGGCATCAAACTGTGACGGGGTGATTTGGACGGTCAGGCTTTGGCTGGCCGGTTGCGGATAGAGGGTAAGGATTTGAGGTGGGGTGCTTTCAACCGTGTAACCTTTCGAGGCATTGGCAAGCGGGGCGCGTTTAAAATTAAAGCCGTCATAGGTGTCGTGACAATTCTGGATTTGCAGGGTGAAGGTTTCAAAATTAATCTCGCCCGCGTAATACGCGTCTACGGTTCCGCAACTGCAGAGCCAGAAGGCGGCCCGTAACTGTTGATCAATGGTGGTGGTCCAGTTTCCGGCATCATGCAGAATATCCAACGCCTCCGTATAATGACCGGCCACGCGGTAAGCCTGCGCCAGATCGAGATGATATTTAAACAAATCATACGCATAGGTCGGGTCGGTGGGGTCGAGG
>JANQHO010000020.1 GCA_028277105.1 Owenweeksia sp.
TACCGTAAATACTTTTAAAGTTAAAAACCCTAATGAGGAAACTAAAAAATAGATTGTTGTTGTTTTTGGGGCTTTGGGCCGGGTCGCTGGGCGCTCAAAATAACGACACTACTTTGTTGAGCTCAGAAGAATTCCTCAATCTGGTAAAGGAAAACCATCCCCTTTCACTTCAGGCAAGGCTTATACAAGAACGGGCTAATGCCGAAAAACTAAAAGCCAGCGGAAATTTTGACCCTAAATTGTACTCGGACAACAGTCAGAAATATTTTGATGATAAAATATATTATCGCCTGCAAAATTCGGGTTTGGAAATACCAGCCTGGTTTGGTCTTACCGCCAAGGCCGGCTATGAAATAAATGACGGTATATTTCTGAACCAGCAAAATACTGTTCCGGCTAGCGGCCTGTGGTTTGCCGACCTTTCATTAACGGTAGGAAAAGGGCTTTTTATTGATGAAAGGCGGGCTATGCTAAAACAAGCCAGGTTGTTACAGCAATCAGCTGATTTTGAAATTCAACTGGCATTGAACCAGCTCTATCAGGATGCCCTTGAAGCCTACTGGAACTGGTACCGCACCTATTCTGTTAATCAGGTTTTTACCAATGCCGTTGACCTGGCACGAGTTCGCTTTGAGGCTGTGCGGGAAAATGCCTTTATCGGGGAAGAGCCTTTCATTGATACCCTTGAGGCATTTATTCAGTATCAAACCAGACTGCTCAGTCAGCAAAAAGCCCAGATAGATTATACCAATGCTTCCCGTCAGCTGGAAACTTACCTTTGGCTTGACGGACAAGTTCCCCTGGAGCTAAGCGCAGGAACCATACCGGTTTATGATGATAATATGCCGGATATTACACTGGAAAACGATTGGTTGGAACAACACCCCCAGTTGCGTTTTTACGATCTTAAGATCGAACGGCTGCAGGTTGAACAAAGACTCAACCGGGAACAACTAAAGCCCCAGGTAGACCTGCAATATAAATTTCTCAACCAACCGGTAGTTAATGAAGAGTTCTTTGCCGAGTATTCCCCTGATAACTACCAGTGGGGGCTTACTGCCAGCTTCCCTATTTTTTTGAGAAAAGAAAGGGGTGAAATTCGCAAAACCGGAGTGAAGCTCAGGGATACGGAATACGAGCAACAGTTTAAGCAAAGGGACATCGAAAACAAGGTATCTGCTCTACAAACGGAGTTATCTCTCACCTTACAACAGCTTGGCGAAACCAGAAGAATGGTAAATAACTACCAGCGATTATTACAAGCCGAGATCATAAAATTTGAAAACGGGGAAAGTTCCCTCTTCCTCATCAACCAGCGGGAGATCAAGTACCTGGAAAGCAGTGAAAAGCAGTTGGAACTGGAAGCCAAACTCTATCAGGTTTTAGCCAAGTTACAGGCCACTGCGGGAATTTTGACGAGATAACTTAAAGATGGAAGAAAGACAGCCGGAATACTGGTCAAACCGCTACCGGGAAAATAACACTCCCTGGGATATGGGCACTGCCTCCCCTCCCCTTACAGCTTATTTACAATTACTGACTAATAAAAAGCAGAATATCCTCATTCTCGGGGCAGGTAATGCTTACGAAGCCGAATGGTTGTGGAAAAACGGCTTTCAAAATGTATATGTGGTGGAAGTAGCTCGTGAACCTTTGGAAGCTTTGCGTCAGCGTATCCCTTCCTTTCCTTCTGAACAACTCATTTTGCAGGACTTCTTCAACCATAATGCAGAATACGACCTGATTATAGAACAAACTTTTTTTTGTGCCTTGCCTCCTCAATGGAGAACTAAATACGTGGCTAAAATGAAACAGCTTTTAAAACCGGGAGGGCGTTTAACGGGTGTTTTGTTCGACTTCCCTTTAACAGAACAAGGGCCGCCTTATGGTGGCAGTTATAAGGAGTACCTGCAATACTTCTCTCCTCATTTCAAGGTACACAAGCTGGAACGTTGTTATAACAGCATTAAACCCCGGACCGACCGTGAATTTTTTATTCATATGCTGAAGGAGTAATTATATTTGTTGATTATGTATTCCCATACCGAAGTACTGAACCACCGCCAGATAGAACACAAGATCCAGCGTATCGCCTGGCAGATTTACGAAAGCCATCAGGCTGAAAATGAAATACTGTTGGCAGGTATTGCCTCAAAAGGTTTTTTGTTGGCTGAAGAAATAAAAAAAGTACTGGAGCAAATTTCCCCTCTCCAGATAAACTTATACAAGATCACAATCAATAAAAAGAACCCACTGGCTACAAAGCCCACCATAGAGCCTCCTATTAAAGAGCTGAATGATAAAGCCGTTCTGGTAATTGACGATGTTTTGAATACCGGTAGTACCCTGATCTATGGGGTGAAATACTTTTTGGAATCTCCCGTAAAAAGGATTACTACAGCTGTCCTGGTAGATCGCAACCACAAAAACTTTCCCGTAAAAGCTGATTTCAAAGGCCTGTCTCTCTCAACCTCTATGATGGAACACGTAGAAGTCTTTATGGAAAAGGAACCTTATTCCGTAGTTGTTTCCTGAGCAAAGGGCAGCCCCCACTTTTTGCCATAGTACTCGTAAAGGCTAACAACGCCTAATATCAGGAGCATTCCATAAAAAGCATCTTCCACAGGGATAGTAAAAAGACGTATGCCCACATTCTCATCGTCATTGTACCACACTACCTGCTCCTCTATACCCGAACCGGTAAGCAGACCGTTTACTATCAGAAAGGGTATAAGTATAACGGCATAGGCCAGGTAAAACCTTCCCATCCAGGGTGTTTGCCATACTTTAGTGTGCAGATAAATCAAGATGGCTAAAAAACTGAACGTCAAAAAAGTATACCAACGGTCATAGTAGACGATTGCAATAGTAACGGAAAAACCCATCAGGAAATTACTGATGGAAGTTTGCTGCCGGGCCAGAATATTTTTCCTGATGAAATAATTGAGTACCCGATAAATAAATACGCAGCTGTAAGGTACAGTAACAAAAAACAGCCATTCTCCTAAGGGGAGCTTAAGCAAATAGATACCTGAAAGATAGCGTTCGTTAAAACCCCATATAGCATAATGGGTAAATATAGCATCCCAGATTATAAAAAAGCCTCCCACCATTGCAATGGCCAAAAACAAGCCTTTAAAGCTACGGTAATAAGCTACCCTCGATTCGAAGCTGCGGATCAGGGGAACCAGTATGGTGAAAAGATTAATATACAGGTAGAGATAGGGCGTATCCAAAGATCAGGTTATTTGGTGTTTGCGTTTGGCCAGTGCCTTTAGCTCCTGCTTAATGTATTTAGGGTTGATGATCAACATACCAAAACTTTCGCCATCTTCTTTAGTAAGGTGTTTGTGGTGCATTTTGTGGGCTCTGCGAACAGCTTTAAAATAGAGGATGTCCGTTTTACGAAGCCATTTTATTCGCTGATGAATAAAAATCTCATGTACCAGGAAATAAGCAAAGCCATATAGGGCAATTCCAGCCCCTATACTCACGGAAATGGAATTGCTATACATCATACCCAGCATAATAAACAACCAGCTGGGAATAGCGAAAATGAGAAAGAAAGCATCGTTCTTTTCAAAAAAACCAGGCTCTTTTATGTGGTGATCTTTGTGCAGATGCCATAAAAAACCATGCATAACATATTTATGGGCAGCCCAGGCAACAAATTCCATAAACCAGAAGGTTGTAAAAATAATCAGGGCTATAATCCACCAACTCATAAAACAAAATTCAAAACAACAAAAAACAAAAGCACAACAAAAAAGTAACCCGAAGCTAACCTGTTTTTTTCCTGTGCAATGGTAAACTGAAAGGCAATTTGCATTAATAAGGAAACAGCAAACCACCCCAAGTAGTTCATAAGCGGTACATAAGGTGATTCCCATTGCCAATAATCCAATAGCTGGGCAACTGGTTCTATCCAAAAATCCAGAAAAACCATCAGTACGGCAGCAAAAAGGGTTTGTAAAATACGATTGTCAAATATCTTTTTAACAAGATAGGCAGAAGCCATAGCCATTAAAAACCAGTTAATACCTATTACAACCGGAACTTTGGCAATAGCAGGACCCAAAGCCCTACCGTAGTAGTAATCACCGAAGGGAAAGCCCGTTTTGGTTCCCACCAATTCAGCCACAAAGCCCAATACAAAGCATATGATGAGAAATATCCAGATGTTGGGTTTGTAATTTTCGTGAGCCTCGATCAGTAAAATAGCGCTTAATAAAAGAACCACCGGAGTAAGTCTTACAAAAAAGTCGAACTCAATGGCCGCTAATCCAAATATTCCTACCGTATGCAGGGCAATCAGCAACCACAATCCATTATTGGCAATAAACGCTTTGAACTTATTTCCCATCAGGCTTAAGCTATCAAATCACAAGTAATACGGGCACTCAGCAAACACAGTGGTATTCCTCCTCCGGGGTGAACGCTTCCGCCACAAAAGTACAGACCTTTTATTTTACTGGTAAAATTAGGATGGCGTAGAAAAGCAGCCATCCTGTTATTGGAGCTGGCTCCATATAAAGCACCTTGAAAACTGGAGGTTTTGCTCTCTATGCTGCGAGGATCAAGTATCGATTCATATTCTATTAAACTGCTTAATTCAACCCCTAGGCTAGCAGATAGTTTTTTTAATACCCGTTCACGGACAGTGGCTATCAGCTTATCCCAGTCCTGACCGGTATTAGGTGGAACATTGACCATTACAAACCAGTTTTCACAACCTTTGGGGGCATCACTGGCTTCTTCTTTAGAAGAAATATTCACGTATACCGTAGGGTCATCAGAAACACTTTCCTTTTGAAAAATATGTTCAAACTCTTCTTTATAATCACTTGAGAAAAAAATGTTGTGCAGATCGAGCTGGGGAAACTGCTGGCGGATACCCCAATAAAAGATAAGGGCCGAACTGCTTCGAGGCTGGTTGAGTATATCCTCAGGAGCCCTTAGCTCTGGCAGTAATTGCCTGTAAGTTGGCACTATGTCCATATTACTCACGATTATATCGGCCTTGTAAAAGCCTTTTTCCGTCCAAATGCCCGTAGCTTGCTTACTCTGTACATCGATTTTGTTCACTTTCTCTTCAAAATGAAAATCAACTCCTAAATCCCGGGCCAGCTGATACAGGCTAGTGGTAATACTGTGAATCCCTCCATGAGGATAAAATGTACCGATGTTATGCTCCAGGTGAGGAATAATGCTCATTACTCCCGGGGTAAGATAAGGGCTGCTCCCATTATAGGTGGCAAAGCGGTTAAACAATTGAACCAACTTGGGATGTTTTAACTTTTTTTCATTGACCTGGTTAAGGGTGCTGAGCAGGTGCAGCTTATATAATTGGGTAGTGGCTTTAATGGTACTGCTACTGAGGTAGGTACCCCATTTATGTAGCGATTTTTCTAGAAAAAGCGGATGTGTAGCCTCATAAACGTCAGCAGCATGTTGTAAATAACTTAAAATTAAACTGGCAGAAACGCCTAGCTTCTCCTCTAGTTCTCCGGCAAATTTCTCTTTATCGCCCCAGGCTGTTATACAGCTACCATCGCCCCAAAAATAATTACAGGCAACCTCTACCTTGTGGTAATTGAAATAGTCCTTAGGGTTCTTTCCCGCCAGGGTAAAAAGCTCATCTACCAAATGTGGAAGGGTAAAAAGCGAAGGACCTGCATCAAAGCGGTAACCCTTATCTTGCATTACAGTTACTTTCCCTCCCGGGTAACCGTTGGCTTCAAATACTACGGTACTATAGCCTTTAACTGCTAACCTTATAGAACTGGCCAAACCTGCTAACCCGCTTCCTATTATGACCGCTTTATTCATGTATCACAAAATTTATAAAACTAATTTTCAAGGCAATGGTTTATATAATATGTCTATAAAAGACTCTTTTAATAAACTTTCCCTCCCGGCAAAAGGTCTTATGGCTTTCCTAACCCTTACACTGGGCCTCTCCTTCTTTTTTGCTCCGCAGCCAAAGCCAATAGACTGGGATAATATCAGCTTCTCTACTACTTCCTCCTCATTGCTTTATTTTAAAAATGTACGAAGCTATTATTATAATATATCCCCTGATGAAAAAGCTCCTTTTGTTTTATACCGTCTTAAACGCAGGATAAGAGACAGCAGCCGTCATTACCTGCAATTCATTATAGTGAACAATCCTTTGCAGGACGAAGCCTATCTCTTTGCCGAGCTATCACCTGTGAGTAAAAAATACCCCGCGCTTTCCGTCAGATTTAACAATAATGAAGTTTTTGAATTACCCGCCCTGCTCAAGAATGAAGACCATTACAGGCTGGGAGCAAAAGTTTTTAACCACCTGATCAATAATGAGAAAATGTATTTATGCTCAGGCCCTGATACCCTTACGGAGCTTTTTGCAGAAAAGAAAACTAATCTAAGTGCCGAGATCATATTGGAAGATTATTTCAAGTTGACAGACAAACAATAGAAAAATACGGTGGTGATTGTATAGACTATTTCAGCCAAACTGGGGCTTTTCCCATTTTACTGCCGAAAACTATCTCATTTAAGGGCTTCCGCTCCCTGGGCTTATATTCTAATTCACGGTAACTTTCATTCAACTCTGCCAGGCGTTTTTCATCCTGATAGCCCAGCGCTATTACGCTGATCACATCATATTCATTTGGGTTGATATGAAAATTAGCAGTTATAATTTCAGGGTGAATACCACCCATCTGGTGAGCGGAAATACCCAGGTGAGTAGCCTGAACAAGTAAGTTACCTACAGCCAGACCTGTATCGTGCCAACTGTGTTGGTTAGGCCGGTTGGGTTTAAATTCTTTTTTAGCCAGTACAACTATCAAAACAGGGGCAGTAAAGGCCCATTGGGCATTCCATTCATTAAGGCCTTTAAAGAGGTTAGAATAATGAGCATCGCCTTTACGGGCTACTATAAAACGCCACGGCTGTTCATTTCTGCTGCTGGCAGCCCAGCGGGCCGCTTCCAGTACGCTCAGTAGCTGCTCCTGCTCTACTGGCTTATCGCTAAAGGCCCGGGGACTCCAGCGGTGGGATATTTCCTTAATAACCGGGTGGATAGTAGAAGCGATTTTTTCCTTTATCATTGAAACAGTATATTTTAATATCCAATTGAAAAATAATGAGTTTTTAAGATGCTTCCAGTGTTAACAAATCCTTGTCTTTCCAGCTTCCCCAGCTCTTAACCGGTTCAAAGCGGGCAAATAACTCTTCGCTGTACCAACCCAATTCCCTGGTTTTTTTAACCACTTCAGCGTGTTTTTTTTGTTGGTACGCAAACGACTGCATTAATTCTGTGCTGTTCCACAGACTAAACGTGGCCTGCTCTACCAAAGGCCATTCTCCTATTCCTTTGGCATAGATCAAGCCTCTTTGCGTACTCAAAAAATCACTTACTCCCGGTACATATCGCCAAAACTGAAATAACATACTTTTTTTAATGGAAGCCCTTGTAAGTACAGCCATTAATGAGCTCTTGGGGTTACCCCCCTGATTGTTAAAAGGACTTTGGCTATTCCAGCTCCCTTTAGCTTTAAAGGCTTTTAATAATAAACTGTATTCTTCACCCGCTTTTTCACGATATTCAGAAAACCATTCATTTTCGTCCCTGAAATTCTGAAAAGCAGCCTCGTTTTCCCAAACTCCCAGGAATACATATACTGACCAATCGGGCTTCAGGCTAAAGCCTTGTCCTGCCCCACTGCCCATAAGCTTATAAAATTTCAGTTCCGGAATGCCTTTCAACTGATAATGAGCCAACCTCATTTGTTTAAAGGCCCACCATTTAGCTTTAAGGTTATCGAGTTTAAAGAAACTGACTGAAGTAACAGAAGACATGAAATCGTAACTTTAATAAGGCTTTTTTGTTTTTTGTAATGGGCCAAAGTTGATAATTTTGTCTTCAAAATAAACTACAATTCAGAATCATGAGAACTCTATTCCTTTCCCTGGCAGTACTCACGTCTTTCAGTTTAACCGCCCAACAGGATGAAACGGAATATCTCTTTGGAAATGGCACCACTACTGTAGGTGGTTTTGGTGGCCCTTTTGTACAGTTTGCTTCCGTAAACAATGAATTTGCTGTTTATGCCGGTGGTGGAGGTGGCGCTATTTTTAACCAGCGTTTTTTTATTGGCGGCTATGGTATGGGCTTATCTACCAATCACGATACCCCGCTCAACATTCCCGGTAACGATACTACTTACAGAACCGATTTTGGACACGGTGGCCTGTGGTTAGGTTATGTTTTTAATCCTAATAAACTGTTTCACTTCACGGCTTCAGCCAAGATCGGTGGTGGAGGCGTTTCTTTTCACCGTCCGGATGAAGACTGGAACAGGCGTTTTGAAGATCTGGAGGTCGTATTTGTAGCAACTCCACAAGTAGGGGTAGAAGTCAATGTAGTTCCTTTTATGAAAATAAACGCCAATGCCGGTTATCAATGGGTAGCTGGAGATAATGATGCTTACGATATCAATAAGTTATCTTCTCCATTTATCAACATTATATTTAAGTTCGGCTGGTTTGGTGAGAACTAGATTTTGCTGTGTAACACCATACTCTGATACTGTACGGCTAGTTCGGCAAAATTCTTTCTTCAAAGCTCACTTTTACCTGTTCACGTATTCTTCTTTAACTACCAGGGCCAGATTCTGATCATCGAGGGAAAGGTAACCCTGATCGTAACAGAAATAATAGCGACTTCCCTTTTTGGTCTCGTAAATGCTGGTGAAATAATTGAAGTCAAAACCCTTTCCCAATAAAATATCCCTGGTAGTTCTGGATTTACCGTGAGGGTTCAGTTCGGCTAAGATCCTGCGATTTTTAGCCAAACTCCGGTTGATATTGCGAATAAGGTTATTGCTATGCTGATTAACCCGGTTGTTATAGGCATTGCGGCAGGAATCATTGCAAAATTTCTTATCGACCCTGCCAAATATCTCTGTTCCGCATTCGAGGCATTTTTTACTCATACCAATTGATTTTAAGTTAAATATACGTTTTTAACCGTTTACAAACGACTACAAACGAAACGTAAACGAAAGCTAAACAATTAAATACCGACTGCTGCGGACAGCTCCTTTCACCTTTGCATTGTGCTTTATCGAAAAAGCCATCATGTTTAACTTAAATTTTATTGTTATGAATTCTTTGAGAAACCGCGTTCAATTAATTGGCAATCCAGGAGCAGATCCCGAAGTAAAAACCCTTGAAACAGGCACTAAGCTCGCCCGCTTTTCTTTAGCTACCAATGAGAGTTATAAAAATTCCAAAGGCGAAAAGATAACCGAGACCCAATGGCATAATCTGGTAGCCTGGGGAAAAACTGCTGACTTGGTAGAAAAGTATGTCCGCAAGGGCAAAGAACTGGGTCTGGAAGGCAAATTAGTAAATCGCCAGTATGAAACTACTGAGGGCGAAAAACGCTACATCACGGAAATAGTAGTTCAGGAAATTTTGCTGCTGAATAACAAGTAGACCTTGATTATTATTATTTTAAGTACTAAAAAGCCTTCTCTAAAGAGAGGGCTTTTAGTATTTTGCGCCAACAATAAGCACAACTAACAAGTTTTAATAGCAAAATCACAAGACTTATGAAAAAAATATATTTATTTTCTGCCTTAGCTTTTGCCCTGGCAGCCTGCAATAACTCACCTTCCGCTAAAACGGATACCGATACATCTACCGAAGTGGAACAAGAGGAGATCGTAGCAGAAGACGAAAACAATGCTCCTGAAACTTATGTATCAGGTGATATCAAAGTCTACCCTGCTTCCCCTTCTGCCCAATATGATTCCCCTGCACTCGAATTGAAAAACCCTGTGAGCGGCTCTAAAATCGTTGATGGAAACATCAACTTTGATTTTGAGGTATCTAACTTTGACCTGGGTTCCCCTACTGCCGATTTCTCGGATAAAGGTCTGGCAAACTCAGCTAAAGGTCAGCACATTCACTTTATTGTGGATAACGGCCCTTATTCTGCCCATTATGAAGCTGATTTTAGCAAAGAACTGGAGCCCGGCCATCACGTTATTCTAGCTTTTCTTTCCCGCTCTTATCACGAAAGTGTAAAAGATCAATATGCTCATCAATTATTTCAGCTTACGGTTGGTGATATAGAAGCACAACAAGTTGATCTCAGCCAACCGCTGCTATTTTACAGCCGTCCCAAGGGGACATACAGCGGAGATGATACCCAAAAAATCCTCTTTGACTTTTTCCTGAAAAATGTTGATTTGTCTCCGGACGCTTATTCCGTTAAGCTTACCATTAACGGTGAGCACTCTTTTGAATTCGATACCTGGCAGCCCTATATAGTAGAAGGTTTACCTATGGGAGAGAATACTTTTTCCATTGAATTAGTCGATGCCAACGGCACCCTGGTAAATCCGGAACTGAACAGGGTAAACCGTACTTTCACACTGAGCAAATAAAGATGATCATATTATTTGGAACTAAAAAAGCCCCACAAATGCGGGGCTTTTTTAATCAAACTGTATTCTGTGATCCTATTTGTTGATCATGATCTTTCTTACACTAACCGGTTTATTATTGTTGGTTACAGTAACCACATATATTCCGTTGTCGGTATTGTCAACCGATAAAGCGCCTGTCAGCTCACCATTATTAGCCTCTAATTTTTCAGCTACAACAGTGATACCGGCTATATTGATGATTTTAATCTCAACCAGGCCATTGACGTTTTTAATATCCAAATTATACTGACCGTTAGCATAGTAGGAATTGTCAATTGCCTTTGCGGTAAGGTCTACGAAAACAACATTCTCTGCGATACCTATAGTATTGGGATCGTAGTTAACACTGTTGCAGGACTCATTATTCACTTCATTGGGCTCAGTAACACCACCCCAATTAGGACCGCTGGCAAATACAGTACCACAGAAGTCTATAGGACCGGCAGAACCTCCCTGAATATTTAAACCTCCAAATGATACCTGGTTAGAGTATGTTCCGGTAGTCGCTGTTAAAGTTGTTCCGGTAAGCCTGTAAGCTATGGTAATTCCCTGAGAAGTATCCACCAGTGAATTTCCGTTAACCAGAGGTAAAAAGAAAACAGTATCTGAAGGAGTAATATCAACAGAACCGAGGTTGTCTATCTGGAAGCCAAAATCAAACTGAACACCAGGGCCGAGAGTGGTACCCGGAGCAGGACTATTCAATGTAATAGCCAGATCTTTTTGGCCGATTGCTATATTGGCGGCCAGTACTAAAGAAGCAAGGAGTAAGGTTTTTTTCATTTTTTCCATTTTTAAAGTTAGATAAAGGGCTAATATAATGGCTAATAAGCCAATAACAAAATTAAAACAGGCTAACTGAGAATCAGGTATTCTTAAGTGTTTTTTCGAACTCTTATATTGATGGCTTCCACTGTCAACGAAAAAGCTACGGCAAAATAGATGTAACCCTTGGGTATTTCCTGGTGGAAAGACTCGGCTACCAAAACAAAACCGATCAATATCAAAAACGATAAGGCCAGCACCTGAAGGGTGGGATATTTCTCTATAAAACTGGCAATACGTCCGGCAAAGATGAGCATTACCACCAGGGATACGACTACCGCAATGATCATAATAATGATCTCGTCTGTCATCCCGATGGCGGTTAAAATAGAGTCAAAAGAAAAAACGATATCCAACAAACCGATCTGTATGATAATGGAGACAAAACTTTTTGCGGCCTCTTTCTTTAGATCCTGCTTATCCTCCTCTTTATCTACCTCTCCTACCTTGTGGTGAATTTCGCTGGTACTTTTGGCAATGAGGAATAAACCGCCCACGAATAATACAAGATCGCGGCCGGTAACGGTATGGGAAAATATTTCAAAGATGGGTTGGGTAAAGCCAATGATCCAGGTGATTCCCAACAGCATGGCAATGCGGAAGATCAAAGCCAGGGCAATACCCGAAAAGCGGGCTTTAGGCCTTACTTCATCAGGCAGTTTGTTGGTTAAAATGGAAATGAATATGATGTTGTCGATACCCAGAACGATCTCTAAAAAACTGAGGGTTAATAAGGCTATCCAGGCTTCGGATTGAAGAAAAATTGTAAAATCCATTCTTAAAACAAATAAATTATGCCAATGCTATAGGCCAGATAATCATATTCGAATCCTAGACTTCTCCCGAATTGAGTTTCTCCTGCCCCTAATTCCCTAACATTACCGTAGTCCAAAAGAATTTCAATCGCTATGTCTTTTTTTACAAAAAAGTCAAAACCAGTGCTTAAAAGAATATTTCTAGCATAATCTGTTGTTTTACGGTCTCCTATTCCGTAGTTCCCTCCTATTTGAAAACCAAACTCCATAAAAGGCATTACATAATTTATCGGAAATTGAACTCGAAAATAAGGACCCAAAAAAATTTCTACATTTTCATTGATCACAATGGCATTGTTTGAAGACGCAAATTCATCATAAGAATACCCAACATTTGCCCTAGCACCAAGTTGGAAGTATCTGGATCTGTTGTAGCCAAAACGGGAGCTTAAACTAGCTAGTACCGCATTGCTACTGCCAGTCCCAAAAAGTCCACTTCCTGTAATCCCCAAAACCCTATAACCTTTGAGTTTTAACGGTTTTTCTTCCGCTTGTGAAAAGCTTAAGATTGAGCTAAGAACCAATATTACAGCAAATATTGCTTTTTTCATGGCATAGTAAAGGAATGGGAATACCTGCTTACAAAAATGAATACCTCTCCGCGTAATACAACATTTGCTCTTTAAAATCTGAGGGATAAGTAACTTTTATATCTGTAATTTCCTCTCCTTCCACAACTGGCTCCAGCACCGGATTGATAAAACCGGAATAGGGAGCAATATTGAGTTTTTCCGTACGTCTTAATACCTCCCGGTGTAGCTCAGGATCGACTTTAACCCCGTATTTTTCTACCAGGGCCTTACCGGCTTCATAATCCCCTTCTGATTTGATGCGCTGTATTTCCCTCAGCTGCATACCGAATATGTCACGCAATTTCTGGTAATCGTTGATCACGAAATAGGTTTTACCGTCTACCGACTTTTTCTCGATCACATTGTCTTTCTGCCCTGCTTCATAAGCCCAGGCAGCCACCAGTTGGCGGTTTCGCATATGGTCTTCCTCTATGTTCTCCCCTTCATTAAGCCTTCTCAGTTGCAGCATCATACCGTTGCGGATATAGCCGTCATATTCTGCCATACCCACGGCCAGCGTATCGATCAGGCTTAATTCTATCAGTTTGGGATCCATAATATAGTAGAGGGCTACCAGATCGGCCCGTCCTTCTTCCAGGGTAGAAGCGTAATTTTTGAGGGTTTCTTTGGGTGTACGCACTCCGGGGTTCAGTTGCCCGGAAGCATGTCCCACTACTTCGTGTAGTGCAGTGTGCATTTTTCCGCTGGCTTCCCCGTATTTTTTAGCGCGCTCCAGTTCTTCAGTAGAAAAAGTAAATTCCTCTAAAAAGCCAGCTCCTTTGGCGTGTTCATAAGCATTTTCAATATTGGCCAGGCTCACGGATTTAGAGCCGTGTTCTTTTCTTATCCAGTTGGCGTTGGGCAGGTTTACCCCGATGGGTGTGGAAGGTGTAGTGGCTCCGGCCTCTCCCGCCACATTCACCATTTTATAGGTCACTCCTTTTACATCGGGCTTTTTGTGCTTATCCATAATGGGCGAATTGTCTTCAAAGTACTGGATGTTATCGCTGATCACCGCCATCTTACGGGTTGCCTCAAAATCTTTGATCTCCACTACGGTTTCGTAAGTGGCTTTATAGCCTAATGGATCGTCATATACTTCAATGAAGGAATTGATGTAATCAATATCACCTTCGGTAGCTTCTACCCATTCAACATTATACTGATCCCAGAGCCTCAGATCACCGCTTTTGTAATATTCTATCAGAGTAGCCAGGGCTTTGGCCTGTTTTTCGTCTTCCGCTACTCCCCTCGCTTTTTCCAGCCATTTGATGATCTCCTGTATAGCCGGGCCATACATGCCGTTAGCCGTCCATTTGGCTTCGGTTACAGTGCCATCTTCACCACGGATGAGCTTGGAATTAAGCCCGTAGCTGACAGGTCTCAGGTCGTTGGTATCGATCATCGCCTTGTAAAAAGCTACGGCTTCTTCTTCGGTTATATCGGGATCATAGAAGTTTACAGCTGAAGCCAGCAACAGATCCTGATCAGGGTCTTTGCTCACTTTCTTCATGTCTTTATCATTAAATATGGCTGCCTTAGCCTCCGGGCTCAACTCTGTTTGAGTATCTGCCAGTAAACTGTTGAAGTACTCTTCCGGAAAATCGGGTTTGAACTTCAGGTTGCTGTAGTGGTGGTGTATGCCGTTGCTAAACCAAACTCTTTTGGTGTAGGTCATAAAATTTTTCCAGTCTTCATTTTCCTTATCGCCCTGGTAGTTCTTCACTATATTCTCCAAAGCCTTTCTGATCTCCAGGTTGTGACGGTAAAACTGATCCCAGGTGATATCGCGGCCACACAGCCCCGCCTGGGTGAGGTAATACACGTATTTCTTTTGTTGCAGGCTTAACTCATCCCAACCGGGGATCTGATAACGCAGAATACGCAGGTCGGCAAACTGCTCGGTTTGCCATTGAAAGTCTTTCTTTTGAACTTCTTCTTTGGGGTTTTCGGATACTGAAGGTGCAGAATTGTTACAACTCATAAAAAATATACTTGCTATTAAGATGGAAAAGGCAGGTTTCATAAAAAACGGTATTTTAAAGTCAGCCGAAGATAGGAAAAGAAGACTATCGGGAATAGCCTTAATCCATTTTTACTATGCTAAAACAAAAATCCAGCGGGCGAAAGCTTTCAAAGAGTTTTTCCATGAAGGCCGGGCCGTATTCTTTGTAATAAACGGCAAAGTTGTCGTGCCGCTCTTGCAGACTGCCGTTGGGAAATAATTCGTAAAACAGGCGCTCTATGCGTTCCATTTCATCTGCTTTGCGCCTCTTCTCTGCCCGGATCAGCTTTTTCCTGAGCTTTTCCAGACCGTTTAACTGCTTTTGCCGCTGGGCATTTACCGCCCCCAGCATGGATTTATCTGTGAGATGAGCTATTTCTTCCAACTCGTTAAAAATGGACTGCAGCTTTTTTTCATAGGGCTCTAATTCCGGATCTACCGGGGCGTGCTGCTGCACGTAATCTTTTTGGATCTCGTGCAAGGGCTTAAAAAAGTCCCCGGGGCTAAAACCCAGTTTTTCTGCTTTCTCCGCTTGCTTATTATTGACAATTAAGGCTGAATTACGCAGTACCAAAAGCGGAAAAACAATGTTGTTAGCCTGAAAAGCCTGTTTCAGTTGCAACCAGTAAGCCAGTTCCCCTCCCCCACCTATATAAGCCAGGTTAGGCAGTAGTACTTCCTGGTACATAGGCCGTAACACTACATTGGGGCTGAATTTTTCCGGTTGAGACTCCAATTCTTTTAGCAGTTCTTCCCGGCTGAAGCTGGTAGCGGTATTGAGCAAATACCACTTATCCTCTTTCTTTTCAATACGCTCTCTGAAATTCCTGTCCAGGTAAAAGAGGTTGATCTCGCGCACCAAAACCTGTTCAAAATAATCTTTGCCCAATACAGCAGAGCTCATCGCAGTATTTTGTAAGGAGATATGTTCCAGTAAGTCGTTTTTAAAGAGCGGAATAGCTTGCTTCTTCAGTTGAGGATTATCAGCATTAATGATGACCAGCCCTCTCTCCCCAAAGAGTTCGTGCGCAAGATATAAAGTGGCATCAGCCAGGGTAGAATGTCGCTCATAACTTCTGCGAAACAGGTCGATCAGATAAGTGGCATTGGTACCCGGTCCTAAATGTTCGGCCAATTCGTCTATAGCTGCTTTAAGGCCACTGGGATCGAGGTCGCCCACTGCTCCGTTGGATTCCCTGTCCCACACCAGGCGACCTCCGTAGTGCTTGATGTGATTGATCTCTTCAAAGTCGTGATCTTCAGTAGCCATCCAGTATACCGGCACAAAATGGTATTGGGGAAACCACTCTTTTAATTGTTGGGATAGCTTGATAGTGGTAACGATCTTGTAAATGAAGTAGAGCGGGCCGGTAAAAATATTGAGCTGGTGCCCGGTAGTAACAGTAAAGGTGTTGGGGTCTGCCAGGGCATCAATGTTTTTTTTGACTTCGCTTATACCTACCCAGGGGTCATTTAATCTTTGGTACTGCTGATGCAGTGTTGCTACCAGAACATCGCGTGAGCTTTGAGGAAAAGTGGCTTTTTCCCGTATTTGTTCCCGGAAACCGGCCTTATAGGGAAAGCGGCTGTACAATTCCTTTAGATTTTCGTGCTGGTCCAGGTAATCGCAAATAAGATCGGAAAAGAAATGTGCCTCACGATAGGGCAAACAGTCAACATCACTCATGGAAAGCAAAAATAGCCATTTGTACCTAGCGGGAAATAGGCTGGGTTTATGGAGGGATAATTGTTTATCGTTTGAGATTCGGGGTTTGAAGATATGTTTTATAATTCTAACAGCACAACATTTCTCCGGCTGCCGGCTTTGTGGGTAAAGCGGAAGCCCATCTTTTCAAATACCGGTTTAAAGCCCATGAAGCGGTAACTGGGCGAATCCGGGTCTACCGGATAGGCTTCCAGGTAGCGGGCTCCGTTTTCCCGGGCGTAGTTTATGGCTTCTGTAATGAGTTTTTCAGTGAGGCCTTGTTTGCGGTAGGGCCTTTTAATGAAAAAGCACACCAGCGACCATACTT
>JANQHO010000058.1 GCA_028277105.1 Owenweeksia sp.
GCATACTCACCCCCGATTCATTTTCTTTCAGTATGGCGAAGATCTCGCTCTCACTGTACTTCTTCTTGTCCATAAATTACCGTTTTAACATGTTTTAAATTTGATCTTTTGGCCCCATGTCTAATGGTACTATTTTAGAGGAAGTCGACAGGAGTTTTTTCAGAAATTTCCAGCTATAGAGAGTAAGTTTTCTGTTTAAAATACGAACCCCTGCACTGTCAGCACGGGGCGTGTTCTGTAGAAAAAGACATCAATATTTTATCAAAGAAGTGCGGGAGACCTGGCTACCATCGTAAAAGTTAAGGATATAAGCTCCGGCAGCCAAGCTGCTGAGGTCGATTTCCCGTTCGAGCTCTTTCACCTGACCAAAGTCCAGTACTTTAACCGTTACGCCCACCGCATTGGTGATCATCAGTTTTTTGGGGGAGACCTCGGCCGACCTGAGCTTTACAGTGATGAGGTTTTGGGCAGGGTTGGGGTAAACTTCCAGTTCAAAACCAGCCGCCAGCTCTCCCAGCCCTATAACAAGGCTGAAGGGTACGGAGCGGCTTGTACAGCCGTTGATATCGGTTATTTCAACCCTGTAGGTACCGCCCGAGGCAGGAGTATAGGTTTGCTGGGTAGCTCCGGGAATAACAGTATTGTTTAAAAACCATTGATAGCTGGCAGCCGTTACGGAGCTGCTCAGGACACCGCTATTGTTATTGATGAGGGGCTGGGGTGGGTTAGGGTGTACCACGGCTATGGCCGAGTCGGTGATACTTCCGCAGGAACCTGCATTGTACGTATAATAAATGGTGTGATTGCCAGCCCCTGCATTTTGAGCAATAAAGAAAAGTCCGGTAATACCTGGGCCGGCAAAACTTCCTCCGGAAGGATTGACGTTACTCAGGATTTGTAACCCGTCAGACTCACAAAAAGTTTCAGGTATAACGAAGGTTACCAGAGGCAGATCTTCTACTTCAACGCTGATATCCTCATTAAACCGACAACCGTTAGGTCCCTGGTAGGTGTATGTGATAAGGTGAATACCGTCTCCCGCTACGGAGGGATCAAAGCTATTACCTGTTACCCCTATACCCGAGAAGCTTCCTCCGGAAGGGCTGGCACTAAGGCTTACCGGGTTGCCATTTTCGCAAACCGGGGCGAGGGGAGTTATATTTAAAGGAATGTCGGGATAAGTGGCAATAACCAGAGTGTCGGAATAAGCATTGGCTGGGAAAGCACAGCTTTCTGAAGATTGAAGTATGCAGAAGATCTCATCTCCGTTGGCAAAACCAGCTATGTCTATAAAGGGATCGTAAGTAATAGCCCATTGAGCCCCGTTGTAGTACCAGTTGTAAAGGGGAGAAGTGCCTTCGTTCACCGTATTGGCATTTACTCTTAGGGTATCGGTAAGGCAAACCGGCAGGGCTGCCGTATTGAGACTGATAGAAACCGGGTCTATCGGGTCGATGTTGACAAAAGAAGTCTTGGTGATGGAATCCGTGCCCTGGGCATTGGTAACCTTTAGTTTAACGCTGTAACTTCCGGCTGTGGTATAGGTAACTACAGGATTACGGGCTGTAGAAGTAGCCGGACTACCTCCCGTAAAAGTCCATTCCCAGCCAGAGGGATTACCAAAACTCTGATCAGAAAAAGTAACCGGTTTGAGAGCACACTGTGAGGTAAGGGCACTGAAGTTGGCCGTAGGAGCCACCGTACTGTTACCGCTGATGTTTATATTGTCAATAAAGATATTATTACCCGCAGCATTGAAGATCTCAAACCTCAGGCGCACTCCTTTCATACCGGACCAGGGCGACAGATCGATCAGCGGACAGGTTGCATAGCCGGGCTGGCCACACCAATCACTGCCAGAAGCAGCGGCCGGTACAAATGTACCACCCCCGAAAGCCGGTCCGGTAACAAAGTTCTGGCTGGAATTTTCTCCCAGGGCGGCAACCAGGGTCCAATTCGATGAACAATCGGTTGAAAGATAAATTTTAATACTGTCATTGCTGCTCGCAGCAGCCGTGCGGTAGGCGTAATCAAAGGTCAGCCATACCGAGTCGGTACCGGAAAAATTGAGGGAAGGGCTGGTAAAACTCTGATAACTGGCCAGGGTAGGCTGACCAAAAATATTAGCCATTAGAGCGTTCCCGCCACTCATAAAAGTGAAGACATCAATAAAGCCTTCACCTATTCCTTCCCATAGGTATTTACTGCTAGGGCTCTCAAAATCTTCGGTAAAAGGAAGCGGTCTTCCGTCTACAGCCAAAGCTCCCAGTTTAATAATACTATCTTCTCCGAGAGCATTGCCCACTTTTAGTTTTACATCATAAAATCCGCTCTGGTTAAATACTACTGCGGGATTTTCTGAATTGGCATTAGTGCCATTAACAAAGTTAAAGCTGGCAGGCTGAATAGTCCAGTTGTAGGTATCGGGATTAAAGCTGGATGTATTGTTAAATGTTACTGTATCGCCCAGGCAGATATTATTGGAGATGGTAAAATCGGCTTCCGGGGCTACCAGGTCAGTATACAAGGGAGATTCGTAAATGCCACGCCCGTAAGTAGCGGCCATTAGTTTGCGCTTGGCATAATTGATCTCCATTTCACTCACTATAACATTGGGCAAACCGGCATTAAAACTAACCCAGCCATTAGTGCGGGTATCGCGATAATAAACGCCTACATCGGTTCCGATATATATGCTGCCGATACCGTTGTTCTCAATTACAACGGTATTTACAGGTAGGTTGGGGAGGCCAGAAGAAAGATCGGTCCAGCTAAGGCCACCGTCAAAAGATTCGTAGACTTTATCAGTGGCAGTATAGCCGCTTTTAGTAATAATTACATGATCAGGGCTGTCATAGCCAACGGCAATATAGGTTATAGCCCTTCCTCCGGGTATATTGGCTGAGCGGTTGGACCAGGTAGTACCCCTGTCGGTACTTTTCCAGAAAAGATCACCAGACGAAATGTACAATACATTGGTTTGATTGGGCGAAATGGCGATATGGTCGATATTATCACCGGGGCTCATACTGAGCGCGGAAGCCGTAAAGGTAGCCCCTCCGTTAAAGCTCCGCCACAAATTATTGTAACAGGCATAAAGTGTATCGGGATGCTTTGGGTCTAAAATGTAAGAAGTATTCCAATTGCCGTTACCATTGGGGGGGAGAGAAGTAAGCCAGCTAAAGGAGGCTCCTCCATTGGTAGATTTCCTGATATTGCCAAATTGGGTTTCGCCATACATAATATTAGGATTTTTGGAACTGATGGCACACTCCATACCGTCTCCTCCGATCACCCTGTCCCAGGGTTGGTCAGAGAGCAAATGAGTGCCGTTGTCCTGGCTGCCGGCTATGATCAAAGCAGTGTCGGCCGGAGTTGTACCCAAACGGTAGTACTGGGTAATATTCATTCCGTCATTAAGAGGGTCCCAGTTGTTTTGGGTGGCATTTAACCGATACAGTCCTCCATCGGTGGAAGCGTACAGGAGACTGTTGTGAGGACTGAAAATGAGGCCGTGGGTGTCAGCGTGAATGTATGGTGCACCCGAGCCGGTCCAGTGGCCTGCTATAGACCAGTTGGTTCCTCCGTTGGTAGACTCCCATACGTTTACTCCGCCTACAAAAAGGTGGTCCCGGTCATCGGGATCAACAGCCAGGGCCAGGTCGTACCAGGCTTGTCCTCCTCCATCACTGCCATTAGATGTCCAACCCAAAAGGTTGGGGGTGTTGGCCTGTTGAGTCCAGGTGTCACCTCCATCGGTGGAGCGGTATAGGCCTTCAAAACCCTGATCACTGCTGGCTCCGGCCAGGGCATAAACATAGTTGGAGTCTGCTTCGGTAACGGCCAGCTCAATGCGGCTGGCTGCTGCAACCGGAAAGTTACTCGCGATAATACCCCAGGTAGAACCATTATCGGTGCTGCGCCATATTCTGCTATTGTTAAAGGTGCGTGAAGTACAAAACAGAATGTTGGGATTTCCCACTTTCTGAACAATGGAATTGAAGCTGCCACTCCTCACTCTAACCCAGGAGCTACCAGCGTTTACTGAACGGTAAATTCCGTCATCGGTGGCGACCAGTAAAATGGAAGTATTATCGGGGTTGATGTAAATATCAGCTATACGGAACTGTTGGCTTACAGTACGGCTTAAGCCGGTGGGATTCCAGGTGACACCACCGTCTGTAGATTTTAACACCCCGAAGCTATAGGTATCGGAGCCATTGCGGTCACCGGTAGCTACGTACATGATATCGTGGTTAACCGGATCTATTTCAATATCGCTTACACCGAGGTTTTCCAGGAAATCAGTATTGGTTGCCCAGCTAATGCCACCATCATCACTTTTCCAGATACCACCAGAGGCGGTAGCGGCCCAGATAATGTTGGGATCGTTAGGATTAAAAGTAACCCGGTTGATGCGGCCAATGCCGCCCATAGCACTTCCTATGTAGGGACCCCGGGGTTTCCAGTCGCCCAGGCCAGCATTTGCAGTTAGAGGACTCGACAAAAAAGCGGTGGCCAATACAGAAGGGTTGGGCCTTACTCCGTCAGGGAATACCCTGGGCTCCATAAAAGTTTCCCAACGTTTGAATTGTTTATAACCCTTACCTTTTTCAATTTCCCGGTTTTCCCAGTATTTTTCAAAGCTTTTTTGTACAGTGTAAAAGTTTACCGAAGGATCCCTCATTTGTTCTATCCAGATGGCTTCCTGGCCATAAGCAATAAAACTCAACCCCAATAGGGTAAAAGCAAAACACAATTTGTTCATTAGCAGAATTTTAGGGGTGATAAAAAGTAAATCTACTTCACCCAATTTTTTTTTAAAAAGGTGTTAAAGATAAACAATGTAAGCTTGTTTAGAATGGATATAAAGAATATCTATTCCTCTAATAATTATTCAGAAAACTCGATGAGCTTTCTGCGGTAAACGGAAAAGAGTTTAGATTTTGAAATAAAGCCGATGTATTTTTCGCCATCCAGTACCGGAAGGTTCCAGGCTCCCGTTTTCTGAAATTTTTTGGCCACCTCAGCCATGCTATCGCTTTTCTGAACCAGGGCAGGCGGGGGGCTCATCAACTCTTTTACCAGAGTATTGTCGTAAAGGGTCTGGTCGAACATAATACTCCTGAAATCGTCAAGGGTCAAAACTCCGGTGAGCATACCGTCTTCGCTTAAAACTGGAAAAAGGTTTCGCTTACTCGTACTTACTACCTTGATGAGATCGCCCAGGCTCATTTCTTCTTTGATAGATACGAAATCGGTTTCTATAACATGATCAATTTTTAATAGGGTAAGTATGGCCTGATCCTTATTATGAGTAAGCAGGTCCCCTCGCTGGGCGAGCTGTAGGGTATAGATGGAGTGGGGCAAAAAACTGCGGGTAACCAGAAAAGAAATAGCCGAAACCAGCATTAGGGGGATAAAAAGCTCATAACCTCCGGTTATTTCCGCTATCATAAAGATGGCTGTTAAAGGAGCATGTAATACTCCTGCCATTAAGCCCGCCATACCCGCCAGGGCATAGTTGCTGGACACGAGGTTGAGCGCTTCAAACTGATTGAGGGAGTGGGCAAAGGCAAATCCTAGGGAAGCACCCACAAAAAGCGATGGAGCAAAGATGCCACCCACCCCTCCGGCTCCGAGAGTAAAAACCGAAGCAAATATTTTGAAGATCACCAGGCCGAAGAGTAAGGCAATGACTAAAAAATTAGAAGAGACGTATTCGCGGATAAAACTGTTTTCGATCACAGCTTGTGGATTATTATCGAGCAAGTGGTTGATGGTTTCGTAACCTTCCCCGTAAAGTGGAGGGATCAAGAAGATCAGCAAGCCCAACAGCCCACCTCCCAGCAGTACTTTGCCAAATTTACTTTTGATCCTGGTAAAGAAATCCTCTGCAAAAAAGTAAACCTTGTTGAAGTATACCGAAGCCAGGGCAGCCAACACTCCCAGAATTGCGTATATGGGTATTTCACTTATGTCAAAAGCCGCTACTGAACGATAGTGAAAGAGGTAATCGTTGCCTTGGATGAAGATCGAAGTGACCGCTCCCGAAACCGAAGCCAGCAAAAGAGGGATCAGCGAACTGAAGGTAAGGTCGAGGCTAAATATTTCAATGGTAAAAATGATGGCGGCTATGGGAGCGTTGAAGATAGATGCTATGGAGCCAGCGGTGGCGCAGGAAATAAGCAATATTCTCTGCTTAAAATTGATATGGGTTAAACGGCCCAGGTTAGAGCCTATGGCAGAACCGGTGCTTACAGCTGGTGCTTCCAGTCCCAGCGAACCGCCAAAGCCCACTGTAAAAATGCTGGTAATTACAGAAGCGTACATTTTATATGGAGCGAGGAAACCGTTCCTGCGTGAAATAGCATAAAGGGTAGAGGAAATGCCTTCGTCTACCCTTTTCTTGAAAAACCTTTTAATGATCACGGTAATGATAATACCTATGATAGGAACTACAAAATAGTAGGGATTAAAATACTCATCAAAAAAATCGGATTGTACCAGCTTTTGAATAAAATGAGTACTATTTTTTAAGATTACCGCAACCAAACCCGAAACAAAACCTACTAGTATACTAAGGAGCAGTACAAACTGTTTTTGGCTGACGTGGCGCGCCCTCCAAACTAAAAAGCGGCCAAGCAGTGTTTGGGGCTTTTTGGTCATATTTTAAATAGTAAGCTTCAGCTTCAGTTCATCCAGTTGTTGCTGGTCGATAGCAGAAGGCGAATTGATCATAAGGTCTCGTCCGGCATTATTTTTAGGAAAAGCTATGAAATCCCGTATACTTTCTTTACCACCGATAAGGGCTACTAAGCGGTCGAAGCCAAAGGCTATGCCCCCGTGAGGAGGCGCTCCGTATTCAAAAGCATCCATCAGGAAGCCGAATTGTGTCCGGGCTTCTTCATCGCTAAAGCCGAGGATGGAAAGCATTTTGTGCTGTAATTCTTTATGGTGAATCCTGATAGAGCCACCTCCGATCTCATTGCCGTTTAGCACCATATCATAGGCATTGGCTTTAACCTTTCCGGGTTCTGAGTCCAAGAGAGGCAGATCTTCCGGTTTGGGAGAGGTAAAAGGATGGTGCATGGCATGCCAGCGCTGGCTTTCCTCGTCCCACTCCAACAAGGGAAAATCTACTACCCATAAGGGAGCAAAAACTTTGGGGTCGCGCAGACCCAGTTCTTCGGCCAGGTGCAGACGCAGTTCACTGAGGGCCTTTCTCGATTTTTGGGCTGAACCGGAAATGATCAACATCAGGTCTCCCGGACGGGCACTGAACTCTTCTGCCCATTTTTTCAATGCTTCCTGGTCGAAAAATTTATCTACGGAAGATTTCAGGCTGCCATCATGATTGTACTTACACCAAACCAGACCACCCGCTCCTATTTGCGGCCGCTTGACA
Source organism: Owenweeksia sp. (assembly GCA_028277105.1). GTDB lineage: Bacteria > Bacteroidota > Bacteroidia > Flavobacteriales > Schleiferiaceae > JANQHO01. The sequence goes on from JANQHO010000058.1 coordinate 7,409, forward strand.
AAGTCGGTCAGAGCATCGATCTGTTTACGGCTATAATTGGCACAACCCTCAGCCTTGATACCTACTATGAGTTCAGCTTCGTCAAAAATTTTAAATCTTCCGTTTTTAGCTACCGTATTGAGCTCGGTAAAAGTCATCTCGAAACGAATGTCAGGCTTATCATTACCATAAAGCCGCATAGCCTCATCATAGGTCATCCGGGGAAAGGAGCCGCTCTCTGTTCCGGCAAATTCTTTTAATAAATGGCTCACCATACCCTCAAAGGTTTGCATCACATCTTGCCGTTCTACAAAGGCCATTTCACAGTCTATCTGGGTGAATTCAGGCTGGCGGTCGGCTCGCAGGTCCTCATCCCGGAAACACTTAACAATTTGATAGTATTTATCCATACCCCCTACCATTAGTAATTGCTTAAAGGTTTGGGGAGATTGGGGCAGGGCGTAAAACTGACCTTCGTTCATACGTGATGGTACCACAAAATCACGTGCACCTTCGGGAGTGGATTTGATCAGATAAGGTGTTTCTATATCGATAAAACCGCTTTGATTCAAATACTGGCGTACGGCCAGGTTTACCCGGCTCCGCAAAAGTAGATTTTCTTTAACCGGATTTCTGCGTATATCAAGGTAACGGTATTTCATCCGCAATTCCTCCCCTCCATCAGTTTCGTCTTCGATCGTAAAGGGAGGTGTTTGCGAAGGGTTTAGAACAGAAAAAGAGCTCACTTTGATCTCAATTTCCCCGGTAGGGAGAGCGGGATTTTTGCTACTTCTTTCAATTACTTTCCCGTGTGCTTCGATAACGAATTCGCGCCCGGTTTTACGGGCTTCGTTCATTAAAGAGTCATCCCACTCTTCATTAAAAGCTAGTTGTGTGATGCCGTAACGGTCGCGTAGATCGATAAAGGTCATCCCACCGAGGTTGCGAACTCTCTGTACCCAACCTGTCAGGCGAACAGATTCACCCTGATTTTTCAGGGTCAATTCTCCACAAGTGTGCGTTCTGTACATGCTTATGCCATTAAACTGGCGAAATTACAAAGTATTGGGGGCAAAGCTATATTTGCAGCAGCATTTAATAACCATATGCCAGAACTCATTGCTTTTTCTGATGAATATTTTATGAAGCAGGCTTTATTGCAGGCTTACCGGGCTTTAGAAGAAGATGAGGTTCCAGTGGGAGCCGTGGTAGTGGTGAACAATAAAATTATAGGTAAGGGCTATAATCTTACGGAAAAGCTTACCGATGTTACAGCCCATGCGGAAATGCAAGCTATTACCGCTGCCAGTTCTTATTTGGGTTCTAAATATCTCACCGACTGTACTATTTATGTTACCCTAGAACCCTGTACTATGTGTGCAGGTGCTCTTTTCTGGACCCAAATTAAGAGGGTTGTCTTCGGAGCGGGTGATCCCAAAAGAGGTTTTTTGTCCCAGGGAGGGGTGCTTCATCCCAAAACGATACTCTCTCAAGGAGTCATGGAAGCTGAAACCTCAGAGCTGATAAGGGATTTCTTCCGATCAAAAAGATAGGGCAAGGAAATTGCTATGAACTTTTGGTGTGAACAAAACCAATTCACTACTAATTTCGTATAGTTTCTCTGTACAAAGATCTAATACTGATTACTGAAATGATAATTTCAAACCGGAACTTAAAAGTCTATATTAAAACTTTGTTGTTTTTATGTATAGGCTTTATACTTGTTGATGTGGTGCTTTCACAGCTCAATGGAAGTTTAAGTGATATATTTAAAGGATACTCTGTCATTATTATTCCTCTTATATTAATTGTAGCATATTTGTATATAGGTTTACCTATATTTTCTTTCGACAGTGAATCGGAATTAATTCACATTAAAAACAACTTTTCTATGGGCGATCTTTTTGGTAGGGAATTATATATTCAAAAAGATTATATAGAGAGTTTTACTGTAGAGACTTCCGGCCTCAGAAAAAAACTTACAGTAAAATACATCAAGAGCGGGGAGACACAACAAGATGTTTTTACTATCAGTTTGCTCAGCCACAAAAAAATCCGGAAACTTATTGATCAATTAAATCTTCTAGAGGGCGAATTGAAAAAGAACGGCAATAACCATCTTTTTGTTTAAGCTGTTAGCAAACGTCAACTGCCTTAGTCATTGTCTGGATTTCTTTCTTTGAAATCTTTATAGGATTCTTCTACTTTTTTATGGCCGTCAACTTCCTTTTTTGACGAGCCGCAGGAGCTCATGATAAACAAACAGAAAGTAAGGGCAAGGGTTATTTTCAGTACTTTCATACGCAAAGCTTTTATGAAGCAGACTCAATTTCCAGGCCAAAGATAGAATTTCCAAACGGCTACGATCGAGTATGGTTATGTTTTAGGGCCTAAACAGTGATGATGCGTATTTTTGTAAAAAATAAATGATATGTATCCGGAAGATTTAGTAGCGCCCATGCGCGAAGAACTCACTACAGTAGGGGTAGTTGAAACACGCAATCCTGATGAGGTTGAGAATAATATAAAGAAAGAAGGAACGGCTATGGTGGTTATTAATTCCGTTTGTGGATGTGCAGCTGCCAATGCCAGACCGGCTGTAAAGCTGGCCGTAAAAAATGCAAAAACGCCTGATCGTATGATTACCGCTTTTGCTGGCAATGACCGCGAAGCAGTAGCAAAGGCCCGTGCTTTAATGGCGCCTTTCCCGCCTTCATCACCTTCAATAGCCTTATTTAAAGATGGCAACCTGGTCCATATGATCGAACGCCATCACATCGAAGGCCGTCCGGCTGAGATGATAGCCGAAAACCTCGTACAGGCGTTTAACGAATATTGCTAAAAGAAAACCGGCCTAAAAGCCGGTTTTTTTTATAGTTTGAATTTTCGGTGGTATTCTATCAACCGTTCTAGGGGCTTCTGAACGATTATACCTGGTTTTAGCTTATTTCTTTGCAGGCATATTTTTAAAATACCCTGGAAGTGATAAGCGATAGAGCCTATAAAACTAATTTCTGTATCTTTTGATTGAGGAAAACTCAGAACATGGTTTTCCAGAAAAGAATTAAAACACTCTGAGATCATTTCCTTGAAAAAAGGCTCAGCCTGGTATTTTCCGGCAAAAGAGGCAAAACCGCCAATAAATATGTTGGCATCAGGTTGTCGGTATACCCTGTCTAAAAGTTCAGCTACCGGTAGATCGTAAGTAGTTTTAAAGTCTTCCCGGGCTGCAAGCGGCATTTTGCCATAGTAGTAGGAGGTAAGCACTTGTTTTCCGATGTGAGAAGCAGAGCCTTCATCGCCCAGAATATAAGCCAAAGAAGGTGTTCCCTGGATTAGATCCTTGCCGTTAAAGTAGGCGCCATTGGAACCAGTGCCCAGTATACAACTGATAACAGGTTCACCACGGTAAACGGCATAAGCACTGGCCATTACATCGTGATTTACTTCTATTACAGTTGCTTTTTTAAAATGTTGCTGAAGGGCTCTTTCAACTGCAGTATTCATTTTGGGAGAGGAACAACCGGCTCCATAAAAAAACACCTTGGATGTTTCAGGGGCATAGCGTTTGATCTCAGGTACTTCACCTAATTTTTCACAGATCCACTGGTAGCTATGATGCTGTGGGTTTAAACCAACTGTGTGCAGGGTGGTTATCAGGTTGCCTGATCCATCCAGGAATACAGCATCGCACTTGGTAGAACCACTGTCGGCTATGAAATACATCAGCTTTAGTGTTTGGGAGATTAAAGCAGGGCCATTTTAATAGCCATGTCAGCTAAACGGGCGGAATATCCGGCTTCATTATCGTACCATCCCACTACTTTAGCCATATTTCCGTTTACTCGGGTAAGTTCGCTGTCAAAAATACAACTGTAATTACTGCCGATCACGTCTGAAGATACCAATGGCTCAGTAGTGTATTCCAAAATGCCTTTCAAATGTTTTTCAGAAGCTGTTTTCATTACCCGGTTAATCTCTTCAGTGTTGGCACTTCTGGCTAGCTCGACCGTAAGGTCTGTAACCGATCCGGTGGCAGTGGGTACCCGCATGGCTAGACCGTCCATTTTGCCGTCCAGTTCCGGTATGACCAGCCCCAGGGCTTTGGCAGCACCGGTAGAGGTTGGTATTATACTTTGAGCAGCGGCCCTGGCTCTACGTAGATCATTATGTGGGGCATCCTGTAGGCGCTGGTCAGCGGTGTAAGCGTGAACGGTAGTCATATAACCTTTTACTATGTCAAATTCCTGCTGTAATACCATAGCCATAGGGGCTAGGCAGTTGGTAGTGCAGGAAGCATTGGATACCAGGCGGTCCTCAGGTTCTAGAAGCTGATCATTGACCCCCAAAACCAGGGTTTTGATATTACCCCCTTTAGCGGGAGCACTGAGCAGGACCTTTTTGGCTCCTGCCTGCAGGTGCAGGCTCATTTTTTCCTCATCCCTGAAAATACCAGTGCATTCCAGTACCAGATCTACCCCCATTTCTCGCCAGGGGAGTTGAGTGGGATCAGAAGTTGAAAGAAGGGAAATGGCTTTGCCATCTACGATGAGCGAATCTTCTGATAATGTAACCTGGTGCGGGGCCCTTCTGTGAACAGAGTCGTATTTAAACAAATGAGTAAGGGTGGCCGGTGAAGTGAGATCATTGATGGCTACTACCTCCACCTCTTTATCTTTTAGTAGGTTTCTCAGGGTAAGCCTGCCTATCCTTCCAAATCCGTTGATGGCAATTTTATGCATAATCGATTGTGGTTTTTAGATTGCTAATATTTTACTTATTCGCAGCAGTTCATCATTGAGTATTGCTTTTCTACTAATAGCTTCACTAAAGGAAGTAAACTTCACTTTATTATCAATGAGCCCTGCCATTACATTTCTTTTTCCTTTGAGCAGACCTTCTACTGCTGCTACTCCGAGACGGCTAGCCAGCACCCGGTCCGTACAGGAAGGGTCGCCTCCGCGCTGCAGATGCCCCAGTATAGTAACTTTTGATTCCAATTCCGGGTATTTTTTCCGTACCTGTTCAGCGATAAAAAAAGCATTACCCCACTTATTGCCCTCGGCTACGATCACCAGTTTGTGAGTTTTTTTATTGTGAACGCTTTTTTCCAGTTCTGCAAAAAGATCTTCCATAGGAGCGCTTTCTTCGGGCAGAACAACATCTAAAGCACCGGAAGCCAAAGCCGAGCGCAGGGCGATAAAACCAGAATCGCGCCCCATTACTTCTACAAAGAAGAGGCGATTGTGCGACTCTGCCGTATCCCGTATTTTATCGACACACTGAACCACAACATTAGTGGCGGTGTCAAAACCTATGGTGAAATCGCTCCCGAATAGGTCATTGTCTATAGTGCCTGGTAGACCGATAATGGGGAAATCGAACTCTTCACTAAAGATCTTGCTACCGGTAAAAGTGCCATCGCCTCCAATAACCAATAAAGCATCAATACCGTTTTTTTTGAGGTTGCCGTATGCTTTCTGCCTTCCTTCCATTGTCCTGAACTCTTCGCTGCGGGATGATTTCAGGATAGTTCCCCCACGGTTCAGTATACCTTTTACTGAACGGGAGGAGAGGGCGGCCATATTATTGTCAATAAGACCCTGCAGGCCTTCATATATCCCGATAACTTTTTTCTGGTAAAAGTTTCCAGCTCTTACCACTGCTCTTATGGCAGCATTCATCCCCGGGGCATCGCCCCCTGAGGTAAGCACTCCAATAGTATTGATCTGGTTATTCATGCGTTGGCTGCTATTGAAGTTGGAAGATACAACAGGGAATAAATTAAAAAAACATTAAAGCCTTAATTGCTGCAAAAGGTTACCGGAAATACGGTAGAGTTCAATTTCAGCGATCTTCACCGTATACTTCAGGTTGTTGATCCTCGCTTTGGCAGTGATGTAATTCACCTGGGCTTCCCGCAATTGGCTGGCATTAATTTGACCAAGGGAGTAGGATTGCTGTGATCGTTCAAAGTTTAAGCGGACTGCTTCGAGATTGCGCTGTTCGATCAATAATATTTCTTTATTGTTCTGCCAATCTAAATAGGCATTGTCCAGGTCGACATCCAACTGTACTTTGGTTTTTTCGAGTTCGGTCTTGCTCTTTTCCAGGCTTATCCGGGCCGTTTCTATCCTAGTGATATTCCTGCGGGAATCAAATAATGTCCAACGGGCCGTCAAGCCCACCTGCCAGCCACTGTTGCGGTTTAATAATAAAAAGCCTCCGTCATTTTGCTGATCGGTGTAGTTGTAACCTCCGTTAGCGGAAATGGAGGGAATCAAGGCCGAACGGGCTATTCCTATGTCAGAGCGGGTAATCTCCTGGCTTAGCCGGGCCTGGATAAGAGGCGCATTATCAGTGGTGGAGTTCTGCCGTAAAAGATCGTAATCTATATCACGGGTCCAGCTTATAGCAGTGTCAACGGAAAAAGCGGTATCGATGGGAAAGTTCAGTATTTGATTAAGATAACGCAGGGTTTTTTCGTAGTTGAGCCGGGCATTCATGAGGTTGACGCTATCGGTATTGAGGTCTACCCGGGCGTTGAGTAACTCCAATCGCGAGCGGCTGCCGAGTTCTTGAGCCGCGCCAGCCCTTTGATAGCGGTCCAGGGAAAGCTTTACGGATTCATGAGCAATATCTAATTGTTCCGACAGCCGGGCTACTTCGTAAAAACGCGAAACGGTTTGTAGCAGGGTGTTTTCAATGGTAAAGCGCAACTGAGTTTCGCTGAGGGCTTCCTGGTATTGCAGTTTGCGGAGGTTATGAATACGGCCCAAACCGTTAAATAGTATATACTCTGCCGTTACACTAGCCGTATAGTTTTCCGCTGAAGCACCACTTATCTCGTTAGGCTCGGGTATACCGGCCAGTTGTTGAGTAATATCCTGGGTGGAATAGGTATAGCCTGCCTGTGCGTTGACTGTGGGATAAAAACCGGCCATACCGTAATTATTATTGATGCGGGCTGTTTCCGTATCGAAACGGGCTGTTTCAATGTCGAGGTTTTGCTTTAGAGCGATAGAAATAGCCTCGGCCAGGCTCATGCTCTGGGCCAGCAAGGTGACAGTAGGGGTCAAAGTAAAAAAGTACAGCAAGATGAATTTAAATGCCTTCATGGTCTTTTTCATCTTTTAATTCAATAACTGCGGGTTCCACCTCTTCGTGAGTAGGTTTTTCACCCTTCCACAGCCAGTAAGCGTAAACTTTGCCGTGGTTGAGATAAGATAGCAATACCGGTAGTACCAGTAGGGTAAGCACAGTAGCCATAATAATGCCGTAGGCGAGGGCCACGGCCATGGGAATAAGGAATTGAGCCTGTACGCTTTTCTCCAGTATAAGAGGAGCCAGCCCGGCCACAGTGGTAGCCGAAGTTAAGAATATGGCCCTGAAACGGGATACTCCAGCCTCGTAAACGGCTTTTTCAAAAGGAAGCCCTTCTTTGAGATAACCGTTCATTTTGCTAACCAAAACCAGGGAATCGTTAACAATAACCCCTATCAGAGCTATGATCCCCAGAAAAGAAAATATGCTCAAAGGGATGCCGTGCAGGTAATGGCCCCAGGCTACTCCCACCAGGCTGAGCGGTATCAGCATAAAAATAGTGAGGGCCTGGGCAAAAGAACGAAAGGTAAAGGTTATGACACCAATAATGAGGAGAAGTACTAACGGTAAAACTACCCGGGCTGAGTGGATGGTCTTTTGGGCTTCCCGGTTCTGGCCTTCGTATAAAACTTTGATACCGGGATTACTTTCTAACAGGGGTTCGAGGATTTCTTCTTTTATGCGGGCAATGGCATCGGGAGCGGAACCGTTGGGATCAACGAGGTCGGCTTCTACTTTTATTTCACGCAAACCGTCCAGGTGATTAATATTCAATGGCCCCCGATCAACGGTGTAACTGGTAATTTCACTTAGGGGGAAACTATTGCCATCAGCGGTGCGGATGTACATGTTTTCGAGATTGTAGAGAGAGGAGCGCTCTTCTTCATCATACCTTACCCATACTTTTACTTCATCTTCTCCAATTTGCAAACGCTGCACTTCGTAGCCAAAAAAACCCTGACGCACCTGAGACATTATAAATGAAGGGGTTAGGCCGAGTAGGTAGGCTTTGTCTTTAAGTCTGATCCTAATTTCCTTAACTCCTTTCAGATCGTTATCCACCACGTCCCTCAATTCAGGAATTTTGAGCATTCCGGACTTAAGGGCAGATTTTACCGCTTCCAGTTGCCCGTAATCGCTTCCCAGCAATGAGATAGAAACGGGCTTGCCAAAGGCGCTTACCGTGCCAAAAGTGAGGTTTTCGGCATCGTAAACCGGGCCGGTCTCTTCCCGCAGGGCGTTTACGATCAGGCTGCTGGAAAGGCCGCGGTCTTCGCTGTTCAACAAAATGATGTTGAGCTTACCCTGATTGGTAGCAGGGCCCAGGGTTTTCTCTACCATGGCAATGGTTTGCAGTGAATCCTCCCTCGCCTTATTGAACTTTTCGTTTACCCGCCAGGCTGCTGCTTCTATATAGTCCAGGTATTGATCGGTTATTTCTTCCCTGGTTCCGGCCGGCATTTTAAGGTCGACCTCAAAATTGTCCCGGTCTATAAAAGGGAAGTAAGAGACCCTGATGATCTTGCCTCCCAAAGCTCCCAGAGTAATGATGAACAAGCCAACTATGATAGAAAGGGAAAGGAATTTATACTGCAGGACGAAATGAAGCAGGGGTTTGTAAAATTTTCCCCTGATGTAACGCATAAATTCGGTGGTTTTTCGCTCTAGCCAGGAAGGCTTGTAATGATGGGTAAGTGCTTTAGAGTGGCCAATGTGAGAAGGCAGGATAATAAGGCACTCTATGAGAGACACAGCCAGGGTGGCAATAACGATAAAGGCCATTTCAGAGAAAAAATCACCTGCCCTGCCATCCACGTAAAAAAAGGTAGCAAAGGCTATCATGGTAGTAAGCACGGCTGAAATAACGGCCGGCAATACTTCCAGGGTACCGTCAATGGCGGCTCTGATACGACTCTTGCCTTTTTCGTAGTGATGGTAAATATTTTCACTTACTACTATACCGTCATCTACCAGTATACCCACTACTACGATCATCCCGAAAAGGGAAATAACGTTAATGGTTACCCCGGAATAGGAAGCCAGGATGAACATACCGAAAAAAGATACGGGCAGGCCCGCTGCCACCCAAAAGGCGATCCGTGGATTGAGAAAAAGGGAGAGCAGAATGAGAACCAGTACTATACCGATAATACCGTTTTCCATCAACAGGCTTTTGCGTTGCCTGAGAATGTCGGCCCGATTGTTGACTACCGAAGCCCGGATGATATCATGAGTGGCATTGAAATCCTCTACGTAGTTTTTCACTATCTCGGCTGTGGAAAGAATGTCTTCACTGTCGGTGTTCTGGATCTGAAGTTCTACGGAGGGCTGACCGTTGATCTCTATTTTGCTGGGTACATCGGCAAATTGCTGGCGAACTTTGGCTACATCGCCCAGGCGGACGATGTTTCCGTCAGGGCTTGCTTTGATGACAATGTCCAGTAAGCCGGAGGGATCGTATTCTTTGTAACGGGCGCGTATAAGTAGTTCTTCCCTCTCGGTTTTCAGGTTTCCCCCGGTAATATCGAGATTGGTGTTACGGACCACGTTACCCAATTGTTCAAAGCTGAGATTATAAGCCCGTAAGGCATCCTCATCAACCGCTATTTCGATCTCTTCTTCAGGAAAACCGCTCAGATCTACTTTGGAAATACCTTTAATGGCCCTCAAGTCGTCTTCTATTTTGCGGGCAATGGTCTTGAGGGTCTTCTGCTCAACATTTTTACCAGTGAGGGCAAAGCTGATAGTGAAGGTGAGGTTTTCCTGCAAAAAGACGACTATGGGTTCCAAGCCGTTGGGAAAAGAAGGGATCTGATTGACCGCATTTTCTACATCATCCAGAGCTTCTTTAGAGTCGTAATTGCGGTAAATCTCTACCGTAATTTTGGCTGTATTTTCACTGGATACCGAGGTGAAGCGTTCTACCCCTGATACTCCTTTCAGGTTTTCCTCAATTTTTTTCACTACCCCTTCTTCGATCTCCTCAGGCGAGGCTCCGGGATAGGTTATTTTTATTTCAATAAAGCGTTCGGGGATAAGTGGAAAAAAAGTAGAATTGAGGCTGAGCCAGGCTACTGTTCCGTAAATGAGAAAGCCCAGCAGCAGCACATTTACAGTAACCGGGTATTTAATAAAAAAACCGAGGAATTTTTTCATACCTCCCTGTTTGAGGTGGAAACAATTTTCACCTTCATACCTTCAAAAGCTCCGGGGATAGGTTGAAGAGGGAGTTGAGCACCGTCAGGCAGGCCTCTTACAATAACATCACCGGGATCTCTCTTTAATACCTGTAAGGGAATGGCAGTTAGTATAGAATCTTTTACCACGTAGGTAAAGCTATCGTTGTATAATAATTTGCGGGGCAGGCGGAAGCTTTTTTTAATGGTGGTACCGGAAGCGAAAGCATTCATAAAGATGCCATGGGCCAGATCATCGGCTTTAACCCGGATGAATAATTTAACTCTTTGGGTTGAAGGGTCTACCGCAGCATTAATGCGATAAATTTCCCCTGTCCATTTCCCCTCCATATCAGGGGAGGTAAGGCTTACGGCATCGCCTTTTTTGAGCAGTTGTAATTCCTGAAAACTCACGGTAGCTTCCAGTTCGTAAAAACCCGGCTCAATAAACTCCCCGATTTTTTGGCCGGCTCTAACCAATGCTCCTTCCTTGACCAGGGCCTGGGTAACAACTCCGGAAAATGGCGTGGTGATGGAGAATTTGGACAATCTAACCTTATTACTCTTCAGGTTTTGGTACGAACTAAAAACAGCGCGACCGGTCAGAAAAAGTCTTAACTGGGGATTGTTAACTAAAGGTAAGGGCGGGATAAAAGTAAGAGCCGTTACTTTTTCCAGGTATTTTTTCCATTCGGGATAGGCCTGGGGGAAATCAATCTGTATATCGGGTAGAGCCTGGGTAAGAACATTTGTGAATTCGTTTTTAACCGCCATATAATTGGCTTTAGCTTCGCTGTCGTCCAGTTTTAAAATGATCTCGCCTTTCCGGTAGCTAATGCCTTCTTCAAACCGTTTAGCACCCTTTTGCAAAATGCCGTTTACTTCGGCATACAGCTCTATGCGATTTACCGCATTCAGTTTGCCATCAAGATAGACTATTACTGGGGTGTCTTCGTTTTTAACCGTTTTTACCTCAACTCCTTTGACCGATGCCCTGGGGGGAGATTGCTTTTCCTTTTCAAGCCTGGAAAGCACATTGTTAATTACCAGAGACAGAACGAGTATTGCCAGCCCTCCTACTATAGCCCATTGCCTCGTTTTCATTTCGAAAAATTAAAAACGCTAAGTAAATAAATACCCCGTTTAATTTGTCGGACTGATCAATAAAATTAAATGAGCATTACAACCAGGCTATCTCACAACAAAATAAAAACAAGCACGTAACTTTGCGGAAATATAGTTGTAGTTGTCTTTCAGAAAAGTAGAGGCGTTCTATACTTGCCAGAAGCGTGTAGCTATTTACTTTAATACGATTAAATGAAATCATTCAGGCGGATAATCCAATTCGCAAAACCATACAGAAATAGTATAATCCTCAATATACTTTTCAATTTACTGTCTATCACTTTTGCTTTAATTTCCATCGGTTTGGTTATACCGGTGCTGAGGTTAATCTTTGGCAATGCCCGGGAAGCGGTACCGCAATCTGAGAGTGGCGAAGGGCTGATCGATTATTTTCAGGATAAGTTAGCCTATGAAGTAGGGCAGCGGATCAGCGAGATGGGACAGGCTGATGCCCTCTTATACGTTTGTTTCTGGGTAGTAGGGGCTTTCTTTTTCAAGAATCTGTTCAATTATCTGGCTTTGTTCAGTATTGCAAGATTAAGGAATGGGGTTACGCGCGATATCAGGCTGGCGCTGCACAAAAAAATACTGGAGTTACCCATTTCTTTCTTCACCGAACAGCGCAAGGGCGATATTATCAGCCGTATGACCAGCGACCTGAAAGAGATAGAATGGTCCATTTTAATGACCATTGAAAGCTTTTTCCGCGAACCGATCATGATACTGGGCTCCCTGGTCATCCTGGTTTGGATGAGCCCAGCCTTAACTGTTTTTGTGCTGGTTTTACTACCGGTAGTTTCATTGATAGTAACCAGTATTGGTAAAAGCTTAAAACGTTCCTCTTCCAAAGCACAAAAAAAGATGGGAGAGTTAATGTCAAAAACTGAAGAAAATATCAGCGGGCTGAAAGTAATTAAGGCTTTTAATGCTGAAGAACAAAAAAAAGGACTCTTCAGGCAAACGGTTGACGGTTATTTTCACCTGATGAACAGCGTGATGCGTAAAAACGACCTGGCTTCGCCTCTGAGTGAGTTCTTGGGCTCTGTGGTAATGGCCATAGTTATCTGGTATGGCGGTGGCCTGGTATTGGAAGACGGCAGTTTTACAGCCGAAAAATTCATCGCTTACGTGCTTTTCTTCTACCAGATCATTCCACCTGCCAAAGCTCTTTCCAAGGCCTCTTATCACATTCAGAGAGGTAATGCCTCTTCTGAAAGGGTACTGGAAATACTGGATGCCGAAAACCCTATCAAGGATAAAGATGATGCCCGGGGGATAGGGGATTTCAAGGAGGAAATTCGTTTTGAAGATGTGTCCTTTGCTTATGAGGAAAAAGAGGTGCTAAAAAATATAGCTCTCCGGGTACCCAAAGGAAAAATGATAGCCCTGGTGGGGCAGTCCGGCAGCGGAAAAACTACGCTTACTAACTTAGTACCACGCTTTTACGAAGTAGAGGAAGGCCGGCTTACCATAGACGGCAAAGAAATCAAGAATTTGAAAATAAACGATCTGAGGGCCTTGATGGGAGTAGTAACCCAGGAGAGTATTTTGTTTAATGAAAGTGTGTATTACAATATTGCTCTGGGAAACCCCAGGGCCACTCTTGATGAGGTTATACAGGCTGCTAAAATTGCCAATGCCCATGAGTTTATCGAAAAAATGGAACAGGGCTATCAAACCAATATTGGCGATGGTGGCAACAAATTGAGTGGTGGACAGCGGCAGCGTATTAGCATTGCCCGGGCCGTACTCAAAAACCCTTCCATATTGATCTTAGACGAAGCTACCTCTGCCCTGGACACCGAAAGTGAAAAACTGGTGCAGGATGCCCTGTATAAATTGATGGAAAACCGTACTTCGCTGGTGATTGCCCACCGACTGAGCACCATACAGCACGCTGATGAGATAATAGTAATGGAAAATGGTATTATAGCCGAAAGAGGCACACATAGTGAACTTCTAGACAAAAAAGGCATCTATCACAAATTAGTGGAAATGCAAAAATTTCAGTGATATGGAAAAAATAGAACATATAGGTATAGCCGTTAAAAATTTAAAAATATCCAATGAAACCTTTACCGGTATTTTAGGGATTGAATCCTATAAAACAGAAGAGATAGAGAGCGAAGGAGTTAAAACATCTTTTTTTAACACAGGCCCTAATAAAATTGAATTACTGGAAGCCACCAAAAAAGATAGCCCTATTGCCCGGTTCATCGAGAAAAAAGGGGAAGGTATTCACCACATAGCCTTTGCAGTTAAAGATATTTATCAAGAAGTAGAACGCTTAAAAAAGCAGGGCTATACTCCTTTAAGTTCTGAACCCAAAAAAGGAGCTGATAACAAACTGGTGGTTTTTCTGCACCCCAAGCAGACTAACGGAGTTTTGATTGAATTATGTATGGAAAGAGAAGACGGTAAAAAATAAAAATCTTACTTTTTTTGATTTTTTAAAAAAATCTTCTTCTCTTTACATTAAGCTAATCCTGTATTAAATCAAGTTAATGATGAAAAAAGTACTTTTATTTCTTGCAGTTGCATTTTCTGCAACTGCGATGGCGCAAGTAGCGTCATACAATTTCCAGGCTTCCAATGCCCCTTATGTCCCTTTATCTTCTTCTGCAACAGATGATCTGAGCAATATAGGAGATGAAGTAAACAGCAGCAGCCCGATTCCTCTGGGTTTTACGTTTACGTACGATAATGTTGCTTACACCTCTGTAGTAGCTACATCTAATGGTGTTTTGTCGTTCAATCCTGCAGCTACACCAAATTATCTGAATATCTCGCTGGCTAACCCAAGAGCAGCTCTCACTCCTCTTATTGCTCCTCTTTGGGATGATTTATATTCAGAGTCGAGCTATGCAAAAGCCAGATACGAGACCAGTGGATCGGCTCCCAACAGGGTCTTTACCTATGAATGGTATGGCTATCAGTGGGCCTATGATGCTCCTGGTGATTCTGTAGTGGCTTTCCAGGTAAAACTCTATGAAACCTCTAACGAAATTGAATTGCACTATAAATGGTTAAACCATGCTGCGCTATCTTTTCCAGGTGCATCTATAGGATTATCTGATGGTTCAACGTATCTGTCTGTTGACTCCATTGGTACATCCAACCTTATGGTATCCTCTTCTACGGTTGGAAATATTGACACCGTTGTAGAAGGAGAAGTATACCGTTTTAGCCCTCCTAGCTGTCTTGCTCCTACCTTTACAGGCTTTACGAATGCTGGTGGACAAAGTGTGGACCTCCATTGGACGGGAAGTGGAGCGGACGATGTTTACATCAACTGGGGCCCTCTGGGTTTTGTGCAAGGAAATCCCTCCTCTGATTTTGATACATCGGCTACCGGAAGTACCACTATAAACGGCCTTGTGCTGGATACTACCTACCAATTTTACTTGCAACGCAACTGCGGTCCTGGCGGAACCAGTATCTGGATTGGCCCTTACAGCATTTATCTTCCCTCCTGTGCTACTCAAACACTTCCCTATACGGAAGACTTTAATGTAGACCTGGGCTGCTTTGGTTTTATTGACGGGGGAACGAGCACTGATAGCTGGTTCCAGACCCTGGATTACAATTCCAATACGCTTAACGGAACCGGCTTTGCCTTCATAGATGATGATGTGGTTGGTGCAGCGGTCGGCAGTTATGAAATACTCCTGTCACCTGTAATCGATGCCTCTAACATATCGGGTAATCTCATTCTGGAATTCATCCATTTTTATGAGGATGTTTTCGATAATGATTCCGGTACCGTACAGGTTTATGACGGCACCCAATGGGTAAATCTCGTGGTATTTGGTTCATCGACCGGGGGCTGGGGGGCTCCCGACCGTCAAGAAATTGATATAACAGCTTATGCCAATGCCAACCTCCAGGTGCGGTTCATTTATGACGATGGCGGTGCTTATGCCTGGTTCTGGGCGGTGGATAGCCTGTCAATACAAGATGTTCAGTGTTCTGATCCTGTCTTTAGTAGCTCTCCTAATGTTACTCCTAACAGTATAGATCTGAGCTGGCTGGGGACAGCTTCTGACTCCGTATATATTAACTGGGGGCTTGAAGGTTTCCAACAAGGTATTGTGGGTTCCAGTTATGATACCTCTGTTACAGGAGGGGTGACTATCAGCGGCCTCTCGCCCAATACGGGTTACGACTTTTACATTCAACGCAATTGTGGTGTCGGTGGAGTTACTACCTGGATAGGCCCCCTAACTGTTTATACCTCCTGTATTACCCAGACTCTTCCCTATCTGGAAGATTTCAATGTGAATTTAGGCTGCTTCAGCGTTGTTGATGGGGGAACAACTACTGATAGCTGGTTCCAAACCCCGGATTACAATTCCAGTACCCTTGACGGAACCGGCTTTGCCTTTATAGATGATGATATAGTTGGCCCAGCGGTAGACAGCTATGAGATATTAGTATCACCGGTTATTGATGCTTCCAGTGTATCAGGGAACCTCATTCTGGAATTCGATCATTTTTATGAGGATGTAATAGATAATGATTCCGGTACCGTACAGGTTTATGACGGCACCCAATGGGTAAACCTTGTGGTATTTGGTTCATCAATCGGTGGGTGGAGCAATCCAGACCATCAAAGACTGGATATAACAGCTTATGCCAATGCCAACCTCCAGGTGCGGTTCATTTATGACGATGGCGGTGCTTATGCCTGGTTCTGGGCGGTGGATAATGTATCAATAGAGGATGTTCTTTGTAACATTCCTACTTTTGGCAGCTTCACTAACATTACCCCGAACAGCGTAGATCTAAATTGGCTGGGCACAGCCTCAGATTCAGTATACATCAACTGGGGGCCTGAGGGTTTCACACAGGGTAGTGCTACCTCCGGTTTTGATACTTCTGCTACCGGAGGAACAACGGTTGGTGGTCTGATGCCGGGTACAAGTTACGACTTCTATCTGCAGCGCGATTGTGGTTCCAATGGAGTTGCAAACTGGGTAGGCCCTTTCACTGTAATTACGCAATGCCAGACGTTTACGGCACCCTATTCACAAAATTTTGACGGTACTACGGCACCTGACATAGATAATTGCTGGGGCGTGATAGCTCCCCCGGGTGGTTTCATCCAAACGGTAACTTCTACTGATCATGGAGAACCCATTCCAAGCCTTCCCAATACTCTGGAAATAAACGATGTTCCCGCAGGAGCAATCGGGATGCTTATTTCCCCCGAGTTTACCGATCTGCCCAGCGGAGCCAACTGGATAAAGGTTAAAATATCGTATGAGGGAGGTGGTCAAAGCGCTTTTGACACCTTGTTCTTTGGTACCATGGCCAGTCAAATAGACACCTTTTCTTTTGTTCCGTATGATACCATTGTAATGGGCAATACAGCCGGGGAGTTTATAGAGACTGTGATTCTTTTAGACAACACGACTTTGATCGGTTCCAATACCTATGTGGCCTTTAGCTACAAAGTTGCCGGTGGAGGATATGAATTCTTCCTGGATGACTTTATTTATGAGCCTGCCCCTGCTTGTCTCCCACCATTGCCAAATACACTGGGTGCTGTTGATATTACGGGTACCGGAGCTGATCTGTTCTGGGGTGCTGGCTCACAAGGCCAGAAAACCTACATTGAAGTAGGGATACCCGGGTTTACCCCTGGAATGGGTAACTCGGTTGTTTTGGATTCCGTTCCCGGATCGCAGGATACCATTACCGTAGGTGGACTTATGCCGGAAACACTATACGAGTTTTATATTCAAGACAGCTGTCTAACCGGAGGCTTGAGCCCCTGGGTAGGTCCTTTTACCTTCATAACCGGTTGTGCCTTTAGCCCTGTAACCTTACCGTTTACAGAAGATTTTGAGAGCTATTCCGGCCCGATATCAGTGGATACTACTTTCATTTGCGGAGGAACCTTCAGTTGGAGTTTTGAGCGGTCTAGCCCTACCTCCGGTGATCTGTTCTTTGATTATACGGCATCTCAGGGTCCACCCCCACCTTTTGCGGGGCTACAGTCAGCGGGTATTCAAACTACTTCTGGTAACCCGGCCTACATGGTCCTTACCGTAGATATGTCAAATTACGCCTCCATGAGCCAGGCAGTTGAACTATCATTCAATTTTGCTGATCACGGGGATGAAGCCGATCCGGAGGACCGGGTATGGGCCAGAGGAAGCACTAGCGATCCCTGGGTAGAGATATACGATTGGAGTGTCTTAAATTCAAGCAGTTGGGAATTTGTGAGTATTTCCCTCAGTACTGCTTTAACGGCTGCCAGCCAAACTTTTTCATCTTCTACTCAAATCCGTTGGGGTCAACAGGACGACTCCGATCTAAGCGGAGGAGATGGGCTTGGCCTGGATGATGTAAGCCTTGTTGAAGTAGCCTGCCCTAAACCGACAAACTTATCGGGTAAGGATATATCAGATACTTCAGTTACTCTTACCTGGTCAGGTAATTCAGGGAATATTGATTACGAAGTGTGGTTTGGTCCCCAGGGCTTTTATCAGGGAACTCAGACAGCCGGAGCAATAAGGGTATTTACCGGAGGAGCCGATAGCCTGATGGTCGATACACTCAGCAACCTGACCTGCTATGAATATGCCGTCCGGGCTATTTGTGCACCTGGTGACACCTCTGAGTGGGAAGGAGCCTTCAGCTTCTGTACACTCTGCCCAAGTGGAAAAAGGAGTATACCCTATACAGAAGACTTTAACGCAGGTTTTGGCTGCTTTACCGTGGTAGACAGTTCTGCTGACCCCTCTACCTGGCAGCATCTTCCTGCCGGTGGCTCCGCTAATGCTGCCGGGGATCTGGACGGCACACCGTTTATAATTGTAGACAGTGACGAAGCCGGTAGCGTTGACATGGATGAATACGCCTATTCACCTGTTATAGATGCCAGTACCCTTGCTTCTGGAGATTCACTTTACGTGGAGTTCCATCAGTATTTCAGGGTTTATACGCTGGGAAATATTGAAAAAGCTGATGTTGAAGTTTGGGATGGCGTTTCCTGGAGGCCGATCCACAGTCAGGATCAGAATACCGGTGACCTTGGTGACTGGTCGTTTCCAGATACAGTGAGGATCAATATTACCCAGTATGCCCATGCTGATCTTCAAGTCAGGTTCCGCTACTACGATGCCAATTTTGATTGGTGGTGGGCGATAGATAATTTCAGTGTATATAGTATTAATCCCGGCTGTCCCTCGCCAACAGCTTTGGCGGCAACTGCTAACATAAGCTGTACTGATGCAGAAGTAAGCTGGACTTCTAACTCCGGAGGCTCCATCATTGAATACGGACCTCAGAACTTTGTACCCGGCAACGGAACATTTACAGGTATTGTGACCAGCCCTCATGTTATAACAGGCCTTGCTCCGGGAACAATTTATGATGTCTATGTAGCTGACACTTGCGGTAGTGATACCAGCAACTATTCGGTTGTGCTGAGTATTACCACGGCTACTACTCCGCTTCCGGTGGCGTCATTTACTATAACAGATACCACTTATACCCCTACTACCCAAACACTTGACCTTGATGCCTCTGGATCTACTAATGCCATGGGTTACAGTTGGGATTTTGGCAACGGTAATACCGGATCAGGGGTAACAGTAAGTGAGACCTATAATCTTCCCAATGGTAGTTTTAGTATCACCCTTACAGTTGACAATGGCTGTGGTACAGATGACACAACTATTACCATCAATACCAATATCGGGTTGAACGAAAATGCCCTTGAACGTTCATTGGATATCTATCCTATCCCGGCCAGTGAAGTGATCAATATCAGCTTTAATACTATTGATGAACAGGAAGCGGTTATCCGTATTATGGATATCAGAGGTAAAGAAGTGATCAGGTTAACTGAGAATGATATCGATAACCATTATTATGAAGGCTCTATTGATATCAGTGATCTTCCCCTGGCAGTTTATATGTTGGAGATTGATAATGGAGGCGTGATCGCAACACGCAAAATAGTTAAACAATAAATTTTTAATAAGCGATAAAAAACCCCTCAACTGAGGGGTTTTTTTATGCTTTACAGGTGCTGGTCGATCTTAAGAATAGAGTCGGTAGCAGGCTTGAAATGCCAGGTATTGAACTTTAATTTTTCACCCGAATCAATATTGGTTTTATTGTCATCAATATAAAGAGTTTCTTCGGGCATTATTCCAAGATCCTGGATAACTTCTTGGTAAATCTCCTCATCGGGTTTGCGCATACCTATTTCCTGGCTGTAATATACTTTATTGAATTGCCGTAGAAATTTATTGTATTTAAAAGGGCCAGCTGCCTCTTTTATAGTTTTAATGTGCAAATCATTAGTATTGCTCAGGAGTATTAACTGGTATTCCTTTTTTAACCTTTGCAGCAGCATGATATTTTCCTCGGGAAGCGGCTCAGGTAAAAGTGCATTCCAGGCTTTGGCCAGATCTGGCTTAAAGATCTTCCGGAAGAAAAAAGGCTGGATTTTTTCAAGGAATTCTTCGGTAGAGATTTTTCCCTTTTCATAGGCCATGAAGATGTCCTTTTGATCGAATAATTCTTCTTTGACTCCCAGTTCTTCAAAAGCCTTAAAGGTAAGGCTTTCGTCAAGGGGGATTAGTACTGCTCCAAAGTCGAAGAGGATGTTTTTTATCATAACAATAGATCTGCAGCAAATTTAGCCAGATAAGTAGAACAGGTGCCCTGGTAAATTCAAAAAAGAGGTTTAGCATTACAACATAAAGAGCTATCTTTGCAGACCTTTTCGGGCCCATAGCTCAGTTGGTTAGAGTAGATGACTCATAATCCTTTATGTTCAGACTACGTAACTTGCTGGTAATAAGCCCCTTAAAAGAGATTAAACATGGCAAAATTTCGGCTTTGCACGGATTTTGCACGGGCCCATAGCTCAGTTGGTTAGAGCGCCCGGCTCATAACCGGTAGGTCGCAGGTTCGAGCCCTGCTGGGCCCACACAAGAGGACATTTAGTTACTTTGACTTTTGTCCTCTTTTTTCTTTTCATATCCATTTAAGCAATTCAGAAACATAATAGTAAGAGAGTTACTTTCCATTATTTTGAATCATCTCCTTGTCTCTCCTTGGTTCGCGTGCCTATGTTAAGAAATCCATAGGTCGGCATTTTGATAACAGCTTTCACTCAAAACTTCGGCAAAATGAATTGCTTTTTGCCGAAGTTTTGAGTGTCCTTCACTGTGAAAAATTACACAAAAAAGGTGTTCATCTGAACACCTTTTTTAATTTAGTTTCCTGGTGTATTTCAGCTATGCAACACCTTTTCCTATTACTTCCTGTTCTTTGGCTAAAATTCCTTCAAAAAAATTACCAAAGTCTCCTTAAAAGAGCTGATAAATTTTTGCAAAAATCGCAACTCATCCCTGTCAAACCGTCATTTTGTTGCGTTTTTCGCAACAACCTCATCTCTCAAATGACAAGCTGACACATTTTTGTGTTTTTCGCCAAAATCCCAAAAAGAGCCGCAAAATTCGATTTTTTTAGTCTTTTCAAGTGCCATACTTTTGAACCAATCCTGATGGATTTTTACCACAAAATCGAGAGCTAAAAACCAATCAGTACCTTTAGCCACGGTTATTACAATTATCAATTAATCAGACGGATTAAAAACGCTTAATATGAACACGCGAACCTTTTTAACCATTTTTTACCTTTCTACCTATTCACTTTTGTTTGGTCAGGGCTTTCCGGTTTCCGAAGTGAATTATAGTAACCCCCAAGATGCCTTAACCCGGCAACTGGACAAGACCAAACCAGTATATTCCCTACCCGGCTCAGTAAACGTTGTCAATGGCATGGGGGGGTATAATATTCCCATTGAAATGCCTGTCGGCATAAACGGTTTACAACCCAATATCAGTATCTCCTATTCTTCCAATACCAGCAATGGCATCATGGGATTAGGCTGGAATTTAGGTGGCCTGAGTTACATCTCCCGTACAGGTAAAACTCATGCGGTTGATGGTTGGATGTCCGGTTTTTCTTTGGACGATCAGGAAGATAACCTTGCCCTGGACGGACAAAGATTGATACACTATGCCGGCACTCCTTTGGGAACCAATGGCAGTTACAGAACGCTTTACCAGTCCTATCGTGAGATCTTGTACACGGGCAACGGATTCACTGTCACCGAAAAAAACGGCCTTAAGAAATACTACGGCACAACTCCTGCTACCAGACTGAATTACCAACGATCTGTAAATGGCAACCCTGTAGACTTTGAAGCGATATGGCTGCTTGAAAAGGTAGAGGACAGGAATGGCAATTACATGGAGTATGAATACGTGACAGATGCCACTCATCATGAGTGGCGGCTGAACAAGATCACCTACACCAAACACGAGAGCATTCCTACCAACAACTCCCTTTGTGAGGTACAGTTCTATTATTCTACCCGGAACGATGTAAGGGATGGTTACAAAATAGGCAACGTCATGAAACAAAGCCATTTGTTGGAAAGCATACGCACCACCTTCAACGGACAGGAATATACCCGCTATGATTTTAAATATGAATGGAGAGGTGGTGTAACAGGTTCCGAATTCTCAAGGTTGATTGAAATTGATTACAGTGTAAAAGGGCAAGCGGTAAATCCTACCATCATCAATTGGGGGGCTACCCCCAATGAATACCTCTACCAGGGCAGCAGCCAATGGGACCCTGACTTCTCTGCAAACCTGGGAGCCAATGGCATGACCGCTGATGTAGATTTGGACGGGGACGGCTTGACCGATGTATTGACCCTTCAAGGCCGTATAATTGACGATGGGAAATGTTGGGATGATTTCAAGAATTGGGATATTAAAATCTACCAATTTAAACTTTCCGCTCATTTTAAAAACCAGAGCGGTAATGGCTTTACCAGTGTGGTGATCCGAGATTGGTTCTCTTCCAATTACAAACCCGGAGATTGTAGACGCTCCCCTTTCTGTAGAATCTATCCGGGAGATTTTAACGGGGACGGGCTGAATGAGTTTATCCTGCAATGGTCTGAAATCACCACCTCGACCGTTAATGGCTTTTATCTGGATTTTTACCTCAACGATCCTCAGAACCCCGGAACCTTTGTAAAGAACAATACCGAACGCATTACCGATCATCTGCCTCATGGATATAAGGAAGGAGGCCCTCATCCTATTTTATATAAACCGGGTAATAATCCGTTTAACTTGTTAGTGAATGATTTTGACGGGGATGGTATTACCGACTATTCGTATTCAGGGAGCGACAGACCAACTATAATACCTATTGCAGGAAGTAACGCCCCCCCTGTAAGGTGGGTAGTGAAGTTCAGGAATAAAGATCAAAGCGTCCAAAAACACCTTGTCAATGTAACAACCTATGGTGTCAGTTCCGTTGATAGTAGTCACTTTGGGGATTTTGACGGGGATGGAAGAGCCGATATGCTGATAGTCGGTGATTCCAAAAGTATTGGGGTTACTTTAACCAGTCGCACCAGCAGTGAAAGATTGTTTACCTCATCGGTCCCAAATTCTGATAATCATCTCCATATCGGAGACTTCAACGGGGACGGTATTTCAGATATCCTTTCTTACGATCTCAATACCGATGATTTCACTATTATCAATGCAACCGGAACGGGCTTGAATTTACCCGGCAACACCCTGTCTTTTGTCACCGAACAACTAGACCTTCGCGCCAATGCCAATGGAAAACCGCGGCAGGAAGATGGCCCTCCCTTTTTATTCGTACAGGATGCCGATTCCGATGGCAGGGACGATTTGATCTTTTTTGACGAAGATAACGGGCAGTTCGACTTTACCGTTTACTATAACAAAATTGACGGTTGGCTATCCCGCACCCATCCTCTGGTAGCAACCGATGTAGATTGGCTGCCCTGGAATGCCCGTAAAGCTTTTCATTGGGGAGATTTCAAAGGTACAGGTAATACCCAGGTGCTTTATGAAAGGGATATTGTAAATGTATCCGACCACGCTTTCTTCCTCTCTTTTAAACAAGATGACCGGAGCCGACATGTCACCCATGTTCTGAACGGCTATAATCAACTGACGGCCTTTGAATATCAAAGGCTTACCGAAGCCGGTGGGGTATATACCAGAAATGATATTTACGAATACCCCAATCCGAGTATTATCCACTCAGGGCTGATTGTCAGTGCTTTGAAACAAAAGGATTTTGACGGTAATCTGTACAGCGATATCCGTTACAATTATGTAAACCTCCGGGCTAATTACAAAGGTTTAGGTATTCAAGGTTACAACAAGATCATCGAAAAGGATATGATCCGCCAGGTGATGATCGAGAAGAACACTTCTTTCATAGCTGACCCGGCTAATACTACGCATGATTGCTGGCCCTTCCTGCCCTTTAGCAGCGCCACTAAGCTTCTGGACGGAACCAATATCAGTACCACCGAAAAATTCTACGTTCACAGCACCCTGATACAAACTATGGGTTCGCAATACGTATTTAATCCCCGGCTGGATTTGGAGCGGTCAAAGGATTATTTGCTCAACAGTTCCTCCGCCTCAAAATACACCTATGATACAAGGGGCAATGTGACCCAATTGAGAAAAAGGGTATTTGACAATATCAATCATCACCTGCCCGCATTGGAAGAAGAAAATATCCATTCATCCGGTTTTGTGCAAAATGGCGGCTGGATACCCTGGTTGCCTGAAACCATCACTACCACCAACCAAAGGGACGGGCAATCCCTGGTTTCGGTAACGGAGAACAGAACTTACTACACCAATGGCAACCTGGAGTCCAAAACCCTTCACCCCGGAACAGAAGCCGAAGTCAAAACCGAATTTACCTACACTACAGGAGGAAATATAGAAGATGAAAAAACAACTTATATGGATATGCCTCCGCGACTGAACAAAACGGTTTGGGAGGCCAATGAAAGGCTGGTGGACTATACTTTAAATGAAAAAAACTGGAAGATCGATCACGTGGATACAGACCCTTTTACGGCACAGGTAAAAGAGACCGCTGATTTTAACAATCTGACCACCACCTATCAGTACGACAGCTTTGGCAGGCTGATACATACTGTTCTGCCTGACGGGAATACCAAAAGCAAGAACTATATCTGGAACACTTCAGCTTCTTTTACCGAACCCTTATTCCGGGTAGAGGAGTCAGGTACCAATACCCCTCCTGCCACAGCCTGGTATGATGGTCAATCGAGAGAGATCAGGAGCGAAAGAAAAAACCAGCAGGATGTATGGGTATACACTTCTACGGAATACAACGCCAAAAGTGAGACTTCCCGAAGTAGCCTGCCTTATCTATCGGGGGGAACACCTGACTGGATCGTATACACTTACGATGATTACGGCAGATTGACCAGCAGGGTCAGCCCATCCAAAAACATCAGCACTGCTTATGAGGGCAGAAGGACTATCATAACCAATGAAACAAGTGGTCAATCCACCAGTAAAACCGTGGACGGAAGCGGAAAAACGGTCACTGCTACCGATGATGGCGGCAACATCAACTACATATACAACAGTTGGGGAGAAGTAGAGGAAATACGGGGCCCGGCTTCCACCATAAGCCTGGAATATGATGATTTCGGGCGCAAAACTGCTATCAATGACCCGGCTGCGGGGCGTACCTCTTATTCCTATTATCCAAGCGGGCAACTGAAACAGCAGACCGATGCCAACAACAACACCTATAACTTTACCTATGATATCCTTGACCGTATTACGGAAAAAAGTGGCAATGAAGGTGCGTATACGTATAGTTACGACCGGCAGTTCCTGGGCCTCATCGATCAGGAAGTATCTCCTTATGGCCCGGAAACCGAATACAGCTATGATGCCTATGGCCGTGTCGAAGCACAGATAGAAAGGATTGAAGGAGAAGAATATGAGTTTCAATATGAATACGACACTTATGGGAATACGGAGTTCATGGTATACCCCAATAGCATGACCATCCAATACAGCTACACCCCCAATGGTTTTATGAATGAAATGAAAATAAAAGTAGACGGAGGGGATGACAAACCTCTTTGGAAGTACATAGATCAAAATCGCTTCGGGCAAATTACGGAATACGAATTGGGTGACGTGGTGTGGAGCAAAAGCTATGACCCTCTGAATGGTTTTCCTGTCTTGGTGGAAGGCAATGGGGTATGGGAATACGGCTATGAATTTGAGCAAAGTACCGGCAACCTTTTGAACCGCTCGGATAATATGAAAGGCTTATTCGAGGATTTTGATTACGACCATTTAGACCGGCTAACGGAGTATGGCACTACTAATATTACCATCAGCTATGATGCTCACGGTAATATCCTCTCCAAAGGTGACGTGGGAAGCTACGAGAATGATGCCGTTTCAGGACAAACTTTGGTTATACACGACAACCCTCATACTATTTCGGAAGATCAGCAAAATCTTACTTATACCCCATTCAACAGTATAGCCAGCATACAGGAAGGGGATTATGATGCCTTTTTTACTTACGGTCACGATCAGCAAAGGAAAGTGATGCGCATAGAGAATAACGGACAGGTAGAAATCGAAAGGGTTTATGTGACCGGAAACTTGTATGAAAGGGATTTCAGGAATGGGCAATGGAAAAATTACAGCTACATCCATACACCAGTGGGCCAGGCATTAGTAGTGGTTAATGAAACCAACCTTGAAGCCAACCTCTACTTCCTTATCACCGACTACCAGGGTTCCATATTGGCACTGATGGATGAAACAGGGGGTGAGATCGTTGAGGAATACAGCTATGACCCCTGGGGCAACAGGCGCAATGTAAACACCTGGGAGATTGAATACCACCCCGGTCTGGATGGTCTGGCCTACAACGGACTGATGTACCGGGGCTATACCGGTCATGAACACCTGGAAATGTTTGGCCTCATCAACATGAACGGGAGATTGTATGACCCGCTCCTGGGAAGAATGCTCAGTCCCGACAATTTTGTAAGCGCCCCTGACAATACCCAGAACCTGAACCGCTATACCTATGTAGTCAACAACCCTCTGAAGTATACCGACCCCTCCGGTGAAGAACCGATCTCCTTCGCTGCTATGGCTATCATAGCAGGAAGCATTACCGGGGCTGCCGGGGGTATGGCCTCTTACCTGGGTCAGGCCATGCAAGCCAATGAGTGGGACTGGGCCAAGTTCGGTGGTTCCATCTTAGGCGGAGCGGTAACCGGGGCAGTATTTGGTTACATTGCGCCTACCGCAGCCTTTACGGGTTGGGCGGCCAGCTTGCCCATGAATACTCTGGGTTCTTTTGCCGGCTCCTTTATACCCTCAGCCAACTTCAGCTCCGGTGATTGGCGGTTCAGCATCTCTCCGGCTTTGGCCTTTGGCAATGCCAAAGGAGTGGGATTTAACATAGGCGCTACCTATACCGATGGGGCCTTTGTACTGTCGGGCGGTTATGGGCTAACCTCCTATGCCAAAGCACCGGGTACGGGTAAACCAACTATAGAAAACCGTTTTTCGGGTATGGTTGGTTATCAGACCGCACACGGAGGAATAGCCCTGGGTACTACCCATTTTTATCATGGTAAAGATCACGAACTAAACCAGACCGTAGGGCGCTTATCACTCAATGCATTGGGAGCATGGGCCTATTATGAAAACGATGGTTATCCATTTAGCAAATGGTTAGCGGATGGCCATGACCGCATGCGCACCGCTGCCGCTGGTATAGGCTTTAGGCAATATGGGATTGGTTTTAATCTCTTTACTGGAGATTATGGTGCAGATAAAAGAACTGAGGATATAGCAGAACATCCAAAATATGACGAGCAAGAAAAATTCATAAATGGAGGTTACTATAGCAATCCAGAAGCAGATAAATATCGAATGGGAGCGGTATTCATGAGCATCGGGGCCTGGCGCATGGGCGAGGATGCCGAAAAATACCGCCATGCCATTCAGAACAAATTTGCCCATACAGTAGCCCGTTACCAGCCCTGGTTCAAGGTGAAAAACATTCCGGCCGTCAAATACAGTCAATACACCTATAATCCCTATACATCATGGTAAAAAATATCTTCATCATTATTGTTGGTAGTTTCATGCTCACCTCTTGTTGTGACCTGATCGGGCTTCAAGGTGGTGGAGTACGGTCAAAAAGGCTTTACAAAAGGTATGTAGACTTCGATTGCAAACCTCCCTCATGGATAGATACAACAGTGGTATATAGGAAGTTGTATGATTCTACCTATTATGGTAACGGAGAGTATTCTATATATAGTGACACTACTCATCCAACTTTCATGAAGTTCTTTGATAAAGGAAGATATGCTGATTACTTAATCAGAGCAAATGAAAAAGGTAAACTAAAGTTATCAGCCTCGTCATTTGCCTTAAACAAGGCATTCTTGGGCTATTATAAAATTAAAACTGGTTCCGTAGAAATGTATACATATCACCCCTCAGATTGTGGAACCTTTTTCAAAATGAATCTCTTGCAGACATCTGATGAGAATAAAATAATGACCGCTTTTGATGGCAATCACTTTTCCTTTTATGAAAGGGTAGAAGTACCAGTAGAATGGCTTCCCCAAAAACCAGATTGGTAGGATATCATAATTGATGTTCAGAAAGAAATGATAAAACAATTAATAGTCATAATGATGTTTCTCTCAGCCTTAAGTTCTTGCTGTGATTTAAGGGACTTACAGGTTGGAGACACAGAGTTTAATGAACGATATGAAAAGTATACTGAATTAAATGATAGCCCCCCTTCATGGATAGATACCAATGCAGTTTACCGGAAGCTATATGATTCTACTGCTTATGGAGAAGGACACTCATTTATTTACAGAGATACCGCCAAAACCTGGTATATGAAGTTTTATGGCAATAGCAGATATGTAGAGTTCTCTGTAGATAAGGAACGTGATAATAAAATAGCTTATCAGAAAGTAATCAATGCGAGAAAAGCCATCTTAGGATATTATAAGGTGAGAAAAAATAAACTATGCCAGTATATATACGCACCTCATCATTGTAACAGGTTTCTCAGGGTTGATGTGATGCAGAAAAATGATAAAGGAGATTTGCTGACCGAGTATCGAGGAATACCTTGCTCATTTAACGCTGAAAAAGGAACCTATTTTTCAAGGTATGAAAAAGTAAATACTACCATAGGGTGGCTCCCTAAAAAACCCGATTGGTAAAACTCTAATACAACACACATCTTATGAAAACTG
This sequence comes from Owenweeksia sp., assembly GCA_028277105.1. Lineage (GTDB taxonomy): Bacteria > Bacteroidota > Bacteroidia > Flavobacteriales > Schleiferiaceae > JANQHO01. Next base: position 35,999 of record JANQHO010000058.1, read on the forward strand.
TTTTTTTAACTATTACCCTGGCGTTCAGCGCCCTTTTTACTCAGGCCCAAACGGCATTTAACTACACTTATGATGATGCCGGAAACCGCGACACCAGAAACGTGGTCCACTTGTTCCAACGCAACAATAATTCTGTTTCCGGTATGCAAGAAGACTATAACGAATCCTACCGTGTAACGGAAGAACTGAAGAAAGGCCGTTTATCCATTTATCCCAATCCCTTTCTGTCAGAGATCAATGTAGAGCTTCTCAATACAGAAGCTTCGGTAAAAGAAGTGAGGGTATACAACGACAAAGGAGCGGTAGTTTACCGGGCTACCGGCCTTCCCGCTACCTTTTCGGTTTCTCTGGAAGGTCAGGCATCAGGCAACTATCATCTTTGGTTATCCACCTCTGAGGGCATCAGGCGTTTTAAAGTAATCAAATACTGATTTGTAAATTTACAGTATGAAACACCTGAATACTCTACTCGCAGTCCTTATGCTCAGCGGGGTACTTCATTCCGTTCACGGCCAGCGTACTCCCCACCACAGCCTGGCGGCAGGGCTTAAAGCAGGCAGTATTTTTACGGAGAGCAACAATGCCTCAGCCTTAGACCTCACGGTAGACTATCAGCGCAACTACAGTGAATTTTTTGCTTTGCGCACCTCTCTCGATCTGGGGATGTCTTTACCGGTGCGAGCTAATAACGTACGGGATTATAATAACGAGGAACTGGGTACGCAATACTTTGAGTCGAGAAATTATTTCTACCGGGCAGTGTTGAAACTCAGCCCTGTTGTTTATGTACAGGACAAGAATTTTAAGGTCTTCCTTGGTTTTGGGGGAATGGCCGGTATGATCCACAGCTCTCTCAAAACAGACATCTCCGTTTTAACTCAGGGTTCGGCAGAAAGAGAAACAGTCGATAAGCAAACCTCTGATATTACTGACCTTTACTTAGGGGTTTCTCCTTTTTTTGGCATGAGCTTTTCCGTGGGAGGTAAAGATTCGGGTTCAGAGCTGGAAGTCGTACTCAACTACGACAATTTGAGTTCTACCGACCAAATCTTTGATTCATCCTTGATCAGTGGTGTCCCCCTGGACTATATAGGTATGCTTATCAGCTACCGCCATAACTTTAAAAAGAGATAAAAATGTACCATTCATTTAAATACGGGGCTTCCCTGATACTTACAGTGTTTTTCTTTTCTTCTTACTCCCAAAGTTTCAGGCCCTTTCACGCCTTTGGTTTTCAACTGGGAGCGAATACGAGTTTCTATCAGTATAAGGGAACTCAAATATTCACAGGAGAACCTCCACGAGCCTTACTAATGGAATATGTTTATGGCTTTGAGGCTATCGGCCACTATGAGTATGGGGCTTTAAAATGGTTAGGGATCAACAGTGGATTGGGGTTAAGCCTACGCGGAGGCGGAAGGGCGGATATATTGGGAAACCCTAGCGGTCGTCTTCAGGTACTCTATCTCAATGTGCCCTTACTGGCTCAACTCAAAACAGGGAAAGTCTTTTGGTGGGAGATTGGCGGAGAGCTAAAAAGTGCTTTGGCCCGTTTTGATTCGGAATTGAATAGTGAGGTTTATGGTGATATAGAGTTCAACTCCGTTGAGTTTGCTGCGGTTTCCGGCTTCCGCTTCAACCTCACCCGTGGTCTGTCCCTTGCTGCCCACATTCATTGGGGCTTGACCCGTTCGGCCAGTATCACTGAAATAGACCGTTTTGTTAACCAACCCTACGAGGTGGATTATTTTGACCGGGCTATTTCTGTTTCTGTTCGTTATATGTTTTATTAAGGGCTGTATAACCCTTCCTATTCTTTTACCTTTAAAACAATGGCATTGTATCGGTTCCTAATCCGACCCTCAATGTAGCTTTTTCTTTTCAGGCAAAAGGATTAAACGGGGGCTTTGTACCAGCCGGATAGCCCCAGGCAACATATTGACGCTTACTGTTGTCGATGTCAAGATGGACGAAGGTCTTAGCTATTCCAATACGTTTAAACCCGATCTTCCGGGCTGCTTTAACCAGCTTCAACTGATCGGCTTTGGTCGGTGTTTTTATGTCTGCGGCTTTGCAGGTAGGTATCTTATGGGCCGAATTGTTCACGCCCCCAACTTTGCTATTCCAATAGGCGCTACGCGCCCCTGAATTTATCCATTTAAAGATGGGTAAGTCCGTTTCCTTTTGAAGCCGTAAAAGCATCCAGATAAAGCGCCTATCCATGCACCTGCCGGAGCCAGGTTGGTCAGGGCTGTCAAAAACTGACAGGTCAACCTTTTGTACTTCCTTCTTTCGCTTGTTGCCAGAAACTACAACACTGACCACAATCGCCAAAGCTGCTACTCCGGCCATTCCGAAAAATATATGCTCCGACTTAACCTTCACCCTTCCTTACACTTACACTTTTTTTGTTGTTTCTTTTCCCTTAATTCCTGAATCCGCATCCCCACTAAAATCATGTTCATAATGAGGAATACGCCTCCCAATATTTTTAGAAGAAGCGATTTATCGTTCATGCTTTATTACTGATAAGTTCCTCGATCTGATTGCTCAATTCTGCATTGTGTTTTTCCAGGCTGTTAATATGCTTCTCCATCTCACCGATGCGAAGGCGCTGCTTCTCTATTAGTGATTCAAACTCCTTCGCTTTGCTTTCCAATTCCTTGATGCGTTCTTCCAGCTTCTTGCTCCATTCCATCCAGTTAGTAACGATCTGGCTATTGGCATGGGCAAAGACATCACCCGTTTCGGCTTTCTTCAGGCGTTTTTCCGTCCTGAACTTCAAAGCCATTTCGATAAACTTCCAAAAGCCGGCTGCGCTCAGGAAAAGGGTGATAATGTTGACGTAGTTGATTTCCATTTCATTTCTTGTTATTTGTTATCAGCTATCTATGGTCTTGTGTCTTATATCTCAATTCTTACATCTTGAGCCTAAGTCGATTGATACCCCCCTGCATTGTAGTGGCCTCCACATTTGGTCAAAGCAATGCGCTCAACTTCGAGGGCTACTTGTTTTTCTATGGTACTTTGTAATTCCTCTTTGTCTAAAAAAGACACTACAGGAAAGCCCTCATTTTCTGCTGTTTTCCCGGTCACATAGATCTCCCCGGTTTCGGCAAATATGATGGCTTGTTCAGGGTGATAATCCCCAATGTTTTCTTTAAGTATTTTCTTAACGTTCATACTGTCAATAGGAAAGAAGGAGAAGGCTTTTCGCCCTCCCTTCTGGTTACTGAATTACTTACCATTCGGCTGTTTCGATCAGCACGATAGGTTTACCATCGAAAGTACCGTCACCGATCTTTGCGACTTGCGTAGCATTCGATAAAACGGCTTGCTTGCCTGCCAACTGTGTCGAAACAGTTGTAGCGAAATTCTCATCGTTTCCCAATGCCGCAGAAATTTCACCAATAGTGTCCAAAACTGCCGGGGCAGAGTTTACCAATGCACTGACCTGGTTACTGATCTCCGAACTGATCTCACTCGAAGTTTTGAACTCAGAGGGCATTACCGACAGAGCTAACTTGCCATTTGCACCAAGCCCGGCAATACCGTCAGCGGCATTGACCTTCTGCATCACATAAGCTATGGTTAGGGCTTCAGTTGAAATACCCACAGCCTCTCCACCGTTATCGGCTACATACAGCTCGCCCTTGCTGTCACTTTTTTGGACGAAGTAAATACCATTGGCTTCCAAAGTTTCTGGAAGCTGGCTAACAAAATTGACCATTGATTTATTGGTTATTTTACTACTGGTTGGCAGTGCCACCAACCTTTAAAATCAACACAAGGCACTTTGCGGGTCCCGTTTACGGGGCCACCCCGTTCAAAGGGGATATCTACAGGGCTTTAGACAACATTCTGAAAGCCGGGTTCGTCATTGTTTCCACCGCCTCCGGGGTCAGGATCAATGATCTCATCACCTCCACCATTGCCCCCACCGGGGTTGGGGTTTAATATGGGAGTGCCGTTGTCAGGATCAGCCAGGGTGGAACCTGCTGCTGTGTCTGGCGCAATCAGTTTCTCCACACTAAAGGAATAGCGGGTGAACAAACTTCCACTGAAACCCTGACCTCCCAAGGGATTTTGAGCGGTTATCTTGATCGTGGTATTGTTGCTATCCATTGAATTGGTCAGATTGGTGCGGATCATCTGCACATCGGGAGTAAGATCATTGACATTCAACCTGCCCCATCCAACCAGGGTAGTACCGTCAAAGCGGTGAACCATAATCTCTACTTGGAATTGGCCGTAAGGACTAGGTTCGTTATCGTTAAACAATACCACTTCATTCCCTATGTAAATCCTTAAGGTTTTATTGGTGGTCAAGGTCGTTCCTCCGTAAGTCTGAGCGATCTCCCCGTTGATGATAATGCGCAAGCCTTCGTTGTTGCTCAACTCTCCTGCAGGAATGACATAAGAGGGGGTAATTTCCGCCTCTCCCGTACCGGGATTGGAACCTTCATTCACTGTTCCCAAATGATTGAACAGAAAGTGATTGGTTTCTTTCCAAGTCCTGGAACCAGTAGCATCAGAGGAAAGTACCATTCCGTCAATAGTAGGGTTGCCCAAACCGGGTTCGCCCCCGTCTGAATAGCCTTTTAGGGTCAATGGTGTCACGAAAACATCACTAGCTGTTCCGGTAGTAACTTCGGCCTGACTTGCTGCCCGGTCATTCAATGCTGTAGCAAGCTTTTTGGAAGTGACTGCCTTGGCATCATCAACCCCGGCCAGCACATCGCTGTCACTGGCTATCTCGATCAGTCCTTTGAAGGATTCAGAGGCGACTAAATTCCCTAAAAGTGTATCGAGCTTTGCAGGGGTAATGAACTTGGTATCATCGGTTCCCGTATTTACCTCCGTTTGTGAGGCAATGGAAGCTAAACCCTGATACTGCTCCGATGCGGTCAAACCAGCCAAGTGATTGTTTAACTTCAATGGGGTGATGGCTTTGGTGTCGTTCGTTCCAGTATCTACTTCGGTCAGGGTAGCGATCTCGACTAAACCGCCACTGCCTTCTCCGGCTGACAGGTTGTTCAGGACTGTAGCCAGTTTCAGGGAAGTGATCGCCTTACTATCGTCTACCCCGGCTAAAGCGTCAGCATGAGAAGCCAGTTCAATCAGACCTGCAAAGGATTCCGAAGCGACCAGGCTGTTAAGCAAGTTCGCCAGCTTAAGGGCCGTCACTATTTTGCTGTCGTCTGTGCCGGTGTCTACTTCCGTTTGGGTAGCGATCTCCGCCAGACCCTTGAAACTTTCAGAAGCCACCAAACTGTTTAAATGGGTTGCCAGCTTCAAAGGGGTTATGGCCTTGCTGTTGTCTGTGCCGGTATCGACCTCGGTTTGGTTAGCCAGGCCAATTAACCCCCTGGCCGTATCGGAAGCCGCCAGGGAATTAAGGAAGGTCAGTAAGAGGTAGGGCGTAATAAAACGCTTATTGTTCACCCCGGCTCTTACCTGCTCGTAGGAGGCGGGATCGGTCGGCACTTCTATTTGGAAGAAGAGGCCGTTGTAAACGACATCATAGATTTCCAGGGTGTTTAAATCACCTGCTTCCAGGTCTGCGGCCACACCGTCTACCACTTTTTTCAGGGAGACAGCTCCCAGGCCGTCAACGTTGATGGTCGTAGCCCCGGTATTGGCAGTGTGAAACATTAACTGCATGTCCAGGCCAGCATCATAGACGGTAGCCGGATTTTCCAAGGTCACAGTGTACTGATTGGCTGCACCCCCGGTTAAGGCAAAGCCGCCCGGACTGTCGTTGATAATAGTTGTTTGAACGTTCAAGTTCGATTGATATCCACTCATTTTTTGAAGTATTAGTAGTTAGTATTCAGGTATTAGAAATTGAAAATCAGCCCCTTACAGATCAAAAAAGAGCAAGCCCCGGCCAGGCCCACCTTTGGTGAACTGGTGCTATGGGGTTATGTCTTTCGGGTAGCTGTTGGCAGGTATTTCTGCCGGACTGTTTTGTAGTTACTTAATGGAGTAGTTAGGTAGGTCTTAAACCTTACGTCTCCTGAGTCTTAAATCTTGAGTCTAAAGTCTATTCAGTCTAGCTTCTCCAATTAGCCAGGGCGCGGATGGCAAAAAAGGCTATGCTGCTCACGACCACTGTTCCGATCAGATAAAGGGCCAGATCGGTCAAGGTCTTTTGTGTCAGCGTTACTGTGACCTCTGTCTTAAAGCCACCTTCTTCATCGACCAGTGCATCGAGATACTTTAAAGCCTTGCTCACCGCATCAACCGTTGCTCAAAGACCGGTTTCGCCATGCGCATTCTTTTGTAAGTCTTTTCGTCAATCTCGTCCTTTTTCAAAAAGCGTTTGACTTGGCCTTGAGTAGTATTATCAAACTCATCCGTTATCAGTCCCGTCCAACCGTAGTTTCGGGTAAGCCAGACATTCAGCCTTTCCACTCTTGGCCCCTTACTGCCCAATCGCAAAGGGAACTCGTCCCCGATAGGGGGCGGAGGGGTCTCCTTTTCCACTTTTGGCGGAGCCGGTCGAACAACTTTCATCACGGCTTTTTTAGGGGGCGGTGGTGATGGCTTGACGACCTTTTTCACCTCTGGTTCCGCTACTGCTGGCTTGGAGACTTTCATTACTGCTGGTCTCTCTTTTGGCGGGGCTGTTTTATCACGGCTCTGAGGTTCGTCTGCTTTACCCTCTTCCTGATTTTCTGTTTTGGGTTCTTTAAATAGGAGCCATGACAATAGCCCTATCCCTAAAACACTGCCTGCTATTATGATGATCTTGTTATTCATGTCTGTTTGGAATTAAGAGTTAAGGGTTTGTTTCATGCCTTTTATATCAGTTTGGCTAAAGGAGTCTCTGCGGAGTTTGCTCAGAGCCGCTTGTTGGGTTTTGGAACCGAATTTTCCGTCTACCCCGTCACGGTTGGGGCCTGAACTTCCCAGGTCGGTTTTGAGCCTTTTGAGATAGCGTTGCAAAACCATCACATCAGGGTGGCAAGTCCCAAATTCTAGCGGGTAGCTTCTGCTGGTACAGCGAAAGGGCTTGGTGCTGCCTGGCCTGTGATGGATCGAAGAAGAAGCCGTTGAACTGCCACTGCTTGAGACGGTTGCAAAGAGGCCATCACCTTCCTCTCTTGTGTCTTGTGTCTTACGTCTTTTCACATACCAGACCACGAAGACTACGGCTCCAATCACAAGTGCGCTGCCGCCTATGATAAAGATTCTATTGTTTCCTTGCTTACTCATGCTTTGCTGTATTTATCGAGTTTCATAATCGGTTGAAGCACGTACTTCTTCATTTCGCGTTCACTCAGGAAGCTTTCCAAGAAAGGTTTAAGAGGGCGTTGGTAGCGTTTGTAAAAAGCGTTGGCGAGGTTGCTTACATGGACTTTATCCTTAAGGCTTCGGGCAAAGACGTTCTCAACGGCCTGTTCATCATCATTGGAAATAATCCATTTCCCTTTGGCTTTATAGATTTGTTGGGCCAGTCCGTCAGCATAATCGTCCTTCAGTTTGCTGATGCCTACCGGGGCAACCCACTTCTTCACCTGGGCCATAAAATTCAGGTCGAAAGGATTTGACCAATTGGGTTCAGTTATGGTAGTAGCGGTAGGTCTGTTGGCTTCCGAATCTCCGGCACTGTCACTTTCACCTTCAGATAATAGATCGCCTGAAGGGTCTTTCCTATTCTTGTAAAACTTCCATAAAACCACCGTACCGGTGACGACAAGTACTCCAACAATTAGCCAGTCTGTTGTTTTGGTTATTTTCATTGTTTTCTGGTATAAGGATTGAGGTTTTTGACAATTTCCAATATGATGTTGATCTCTTCTTCGGTCAGCTTGTCTTCGAGTTTGTCGATCAGGTTGACGTGGTATTTACGGTAATAGGCTTGTGCCACCTGTGACACCTGCACCTTGTCGTCCAGGGAGCGAAAAACCCCGTAAATACGGTCTTCATCGTCTCCGCCCCTCAACCAATGAGCAAAAGAGCTATGGATGCTTTGCGCTTTTTTAAGGGCTTCATCAGAACTCAGTATGGCCACTTGACCGCTCACCTTTCTGAGTACCCGGTCTTTGTAATCCAGGTCAAAGGCTGCCTCGGCTGACAAGCCGTAAATCCCAGGGTTGAACTTTTTACGCAGCTCCTTTAAAAGAGCAGCAGCCAAACGGTCTTGATGGCGACCTTTATAGCTGGCATAAGTCGTATAAGCGGCTCCCATAGCTGCCAGGCTGCCTATGACTACAAGGGTATTTCTGTTAAATCTCAGTCTCATTTTCCCAACAGTTTTAACCCGCCTGCCATTTTAGCCGCCCGTCCTGCCGGAAGCATAGCTGCCGCGTCACTCACATCCATTTTGCGTGTGGTGTTGATGAGCATGATAATCACGACCAGGAAGACACCGCCTAAAAGAACAGGTATGCCTATGGAGAGGAGCTTACTTAAATTCTTGCCCAAACCGAGAACATTGCCACCGATAGAAGAAAGATCAGCTATCGCTCTGGTAGCCGCACTGGATACGTCTATATCGTTCTGCTTGAGCCAGCGATTGAAGTCTGGATTGGTGGTACATGAGGAAGAAGGATTCTCTTTCCAGGTCA
>JANQHO010000118.1 GCA_028277105.1 Owenweeksia sp.
TTTCTTAAGAAAGCTCTCGCCCTTTCCAGTGTCCTTGAAGCAACTTTTTCTCCATTTTCTAGCCTTAATATGGTGTGCCGGTCCATTCCAATCACTTGCTGAAAACGTTTTACCGGAATACCATTTTCGATTCTCCAATTCTTAATTCTGTCCCCAATGGTTTTAGCTTCATTGTCAAGCGGGTAATAACCAAGAAAGTCAATAATCTGAGGCATAAACCTTGTTGGTGGTACAGAGTAGTTTAGCTCCCAATTCGTAATTGTATTCACATTGACCCTTACCATCTTGGCAACATCTTTCTGTTCAAGCCCTAGATCCATTCTCTTTTTTCTAATGTGATCCCCTATAGTTTTAATCTCTTTAGGATAACCATCTGGCAAAGGTTTTGGAGCATATAGCGATATTTTCAAAATGGGGTACGAACCCATGTCTATGCGGGTTCTACAATTATCCGGAGAAAGAATGCTTTTACCTTCTTTTAATCACTAATCCAGTTTCTTAAAAAAGGCTAATACATAGGCATTGCTTTATATTATCATCCATTCTGCCCATTTTTAAAAATAAAGCAATAACATTCCCTTCATGCACCTTCATCTTCATGCTCTGTTACTTCTTCTTAATTGCTTCATGGTTTTTTCAGTGGCAGCTCAGGTAAGCAAAGGTCGTACCTACACCATAAACGATGGCCTTCCCAGCAACAAGATATATAGCATTGTTCAGGATGACTTTGGATACATCTGGTTAGGGACGGAAGAGGGAGTAAGCCGTTTCGATGGTTATGATTTTCAAAACTATTCTATTGGTGATGGACTTCCAGGAAACGATATTCTTGCTGTACGTAAAGATCAAATGGGCAACATATGGCTTACCACGTACAATGGACAGCTAGCTCTTTATAGATCCGGCAAAATTGAGGCTATTCGGCTTCCCGTACCTCATTTACAGGAAGACAGGCTTCTTGCTGCTATGGATGTTGATAGCAGTTTATGGATATCCTCAAGAACACAAAGCTGTATATTCCATATAAAGAATGGTAAAACTAAGCGATTTGACTCTTTAGACGGAGAGCCCTTTGTGGCACCCAAAGTGTACTTTAAAAGGGGTTTGGGAATATGGATATCAGACAAGCAACAACTCTTAAAACCTTTTGGCGATAGCCTGAAGCGAGTGATTCGTTTTCCTATTGACTTTACTAAGCCCTCTGAATATGGGGTGCTCACAAAAGCAATTCCAAGCCGGCAAAACGGATTTTACCTCATTACACGAAAAGGGCTATTTTTTTATAACGATGAAGACCGGCAAGTGGAAAGAATATGGCCCCCTGATAATACTTTTAGTGAAGATACGCGCTGGTTTATCGGCCAATTAAGTGATGAGCTATTCTTTGGCTTACAGCATCATAAAGTATACTTGTTTAATGCTAAGGGAGAAATACAAGAACAATATTCAACTGAAAGTTTAGCCGTTAATGTCTATTTGGATACGGAGCATAATATCTGGATAAGTACATTGGCCAGTGGGGTTAAATTCATCTCATATAATGAGCGGCAAGTGCGGCGCCTTATCCCTGAAGAGGTGGCAGGAAGTAGCGAAGTCATGGTTCTTGAGTGCCTGGAAGATGGCACCGTATTGGCCGTTTTTAGTGACAATACCGTGATGCGTATTCTTCCTGATAAGCAGTTGGCTTTTGGGCAACTGGATGTACAACCGCTTATGAAGAGCCGGCCTTATAACAGAACTATCTATACCCGGGATATACAACAGTGCAATCAAGAGTCGTTATACTTTGCAAATGATATGGGTTTATTAAAAATTGACCTGGATCAACTAAATACCAAACTACCCCCGGCAAGTGTTAAAGTAGAAGCTCCTCCCTGCCCAACTTATTTGTGGGGTGCTCTAAAGGGTATTTTATCGGTAAAAGATACCTTATATATTGCTTCTTCCTGCGGCTTATTTGAATACAATGTGGCTACTCCCGGTCCTGACAGCAGCTCAATTATAAAACGTTATGAACAACGCGTAACAGCAATAGCTTCCTGGCAGGGAAATGGTTTTATAACGGGTACTATTTCAGGGGCGCTTTTTTTTAATAGCCGCTGGTCTGTCGATACCCTACTACTATCAGGGAAATCTATCACTGCAATAGCTATTGATGAGGAAGGCAACACTTGGTTAGGGACAGCTAGTCATGGTTTATTTGCTATTAATCAAAAGTTTGACATTCGGCATGTTCTGCCTGCCGGAGCGTTGAATAAAAGGAGGATAAATAAAATACTTGTAACGGATAGTATTGCCTGGATAAGCACCAGTAAAGGTATTTTCAGGCTCAACTTTTCTTATAACGGAACGAAACTAAAAATAGGGCAAGTAGCTACATTGAATAGCCTGGATGGCTTAGCTACGGATAATGTGAATGGCCTTTTAAAGCTAAAAAATACCCTTTATATAGCTACCGACAAGGGTATTAATTTCATTGACGTCAATAAAATAGAGTGGAATCATCCAACTCCTAGACTGACCATTGAACAAGTACAGATAAACGGCAGGGATACTACTTTACAAAGAAACTATTCATTAAACTTTGGTAACACTATTCTTATACGTTTTAACGCTATTTCTCTTTTTAGTCAGGGCGATATTACTTATAAATACCGTTTGCATGGGCATACCGATACATGGACTACTACCCGGCAACGCTATGTGGAGTTCCCAATATTACCTGTAGGTAGGTATAGTTTTGAGGTGAAGGCCAGCAATAGCCATGGTATATGGTCAGATCCTGTTGACTTGCGCATTGAAGTTCAGCCACCCTTTTGGCAACAACCGTACTTTTTTTTTCTGTGTACCATAGCTGCAATAGTAGTTATTGGTGGGATATTTTACTGGCGTATATGGCACATTAAAAAACGGCAGATAGCTCTAAGCAATACCAAAAAAAAGATAGCTGAATATAAGCTAAAGGCGCTGCATGCACAGATGAATCCGCACTTCGTATTTAACGCACTGCATTCTATACAATCGTATATGATGAAGAACGACCCAAAACAGGCAGGGTTTTATTTAATGAAGTTTGCCCAATTAATGCGCCTGGTTTTAGAGGCATCCATAAAAAAAGAAGTAACAATACAGGAAGAGATGGATACCTTACATTTATACTTAGAGCTTGAGACCTTGCGCTTTGATGGGCGTGTGGAATATCATCTATCACACAATATAGATAAGCCATTAGATGAGGTGACCATCCCTACAATGCTTATTCAACCATTTGTAGAAAATGCTATAATACATGGTGCAGCGGTATACCGCGGTAAATCAAAGGTAAGTGTGAAGTTTGAGCTGGAAAATGATTATATTATATGTTATGTTGAGAATATCCATAACAAAAGCATAAAGAACAAAGGTGACCTGGAAACAAGAAGAACAGAATACCCATCGCGCTCTATGCAAATTGTTAGAGAAAGAATTGATACTATGAAGGGCTTAAACGGGGCGGAGTTGTCGTTTAAAACGGAAGAATTAAAAAGCCAGGAAGGAATCATCGGTTTTAGGGTAACTATTCGGATGAAGTAAAGCTAGCTTGCTTAAACTGTAATACTATGTTACGCACTATAGTTATTGATGACGAAGCAAAGAGTCTGGAAACTATCACAGCAGTATTAGAATATTATTCTGAAGATATAGATGTGATAGGTACCAGTACTAATCCGGTTGCCGGCATTTCAATAATGCAAGATTTACAGCCGGACCTTGTTTTTCTGGACATTGAAATGCCGGAAATGGATGGGTTTGAGCTATTGAACAATTTACCAGTCTATAATTTTGATGTGGTTTTCTTAACCGCACATAAGCATTACGCATATCAATCAATAAAGTATACACCTACTGATTATTTGTTGAAGCCGCTTGACGTTGCTAAACTTAATGAAACGTTGGAAAGAGTTAAAAAACGGCGTAGAAAGCTAGGCAACTATCAACAACAACGTAGGATAACCGTGGCTACGAGTGAGTCGTTCGAGATTATCATGGAAAGCGATATTCTAGCCTGTTCTGCTAAGGCAAACTATACCAGTATTCATTTAATCAATGGTGAGAACTTATTGGTATCAAAACCACTAAAAGAGATAGAGAGTATGTTATCGCCTAATCGATTTTTTCGGGTACACTACTCACATGTTGTGCAACTTTGCAGTATTCGTAGGGTTTTACGGAAAGATGGAGGTATTGTAGAAATGGTAGATGGGCGCCACTTTCCAATTGCCAAGCGCAGAAAAGATGCTTTGTTTCAGCGTCTCAAACTAAGCTAAATAGCTATTTCGTCCTCTTGTATTATAGCTCCTTAAGGTGTTACTATGCTTAGTAGTTACCAATTAGTCATTAAATAAGGCCGGCTAGTAATTCAATCTTAACGCCTATACATTAAGAGTTTTTTTTATTGGATATATATCTACTTTTATTTCGCAATACATTTAAAGGAAGAATGACTTTAAATACATCGGATAGCTATCAGAGAAGATATAATCACTCAATTCTTAAAACCTAAAAAAACAATATTATGAGAGGCTTACTAATGATACTCACCTTAATGAGTGTAACTCAGGTATTTGCACAAACCTGGCTTGAAAAGGAAAATAATGGATTAGATTATGGATTGACCGACCCTCCAAGTACCCCGAATGTCAATCTTTATAGTGAACCCTTTGATCTTTCCTGGCGAAATGGATTTACCGGAATAGGTACGGCGGTATGGCCTAGGACCAGAT
>JANQHO010000169.1 GCA_028277105.1 Owenweeksia sp.
GGCCAGCTAAATTCCCCTGGTGATTTTTGTCCTGAAATTAATTTACATTCTTCGCTCATTGGTTACTCTTTGGTGTAAACCTATTTTAGGACAAGACAAGTCGGAGAAGACCCTTTGGACGGTTCTAAGCATTTTTTTCCCTGTTGCCCTGATTGTTTTTGTCTGGAAAGTAGCTCCAACTGTGAGACCAGAGGCGCAGGCGCAGCGATCATGAAAGATTGTATCTTAAAATAGGAATGAATAAGAACGGCAGTGTGACAACCACCCGGGATTACTACCCCTACGGCAAGCCCTTACCTTCCCGTTTCTTTTCTTCTTCTTACGAAGACAGGCGTTTTCAGTTTACCGGTCATGAACATGATGAAGAACCGACCGGAGGGAGCTCGCGAACACCACAAAAAAAATTAAGAAGAGGTGAGCAAAATGGGCATGATTATCATGGGGCTCGCTACTACAATAGAGACATTGGGCGTTATCTTGGCGTAGATCCCATGAGTGACCAAAGAAGTTGGTTAACCCCTTACAACTATGTTCAAAACAATCCACTGAATAGAGTTGACCCAACAGGATTGTTGGATGATTGGGTAGAAAGTGCAGATGAAGAAGGAAATACAACCATTGTTTGGGATGAGGATGTAACCAGTGCAGATGATGAAGATTTACAAGAAGGGGATGAATACCTCGGTAAAGCAGTTGTAGTTTTTGAAGGAAGTGCAGATGAGAAGCTTGGAAAAGACGGAACTTTAACAGGTGAGGGAGCTAAACCAGCTAAAGTCACAATCTATGGGCCCGGAGGCAAAAATGATGTTAAAATCTATGATGGACTTACTGTTTCTTCAGATCCCAATAAGTACTCTATGATTGAAGAAGGAGATTACGAAGGTAGGCATCAACAAATGGCAACAAGTCCTTATGGAAAAGGCTCACTGACATATAGAATACATAATTTAGATGGGTCGACTCGAATTAAACCAGAAGGAGGAATAAATAAAGTCAATGGTAAAGATTATATGGAAGGAATATTCTTTCATCGAACCAATTGGAGTGGAAAAGCAACCCATAGTTCTGAGGGCTGTTTAAATGTTTGTGGAACACAATGGAGAAACGTTGAAAAACAATTAGGTAAAATACAATCATTTAGAATAAGAGTGGTAAGATGAAAACAATAATCCTTCTAATGTCAATTATCATATCAAGTTGTAATATTTCACAAGATCATTGTTCTGAAGCAAATGTCAGGGGTTTTACTCACGCAAACAATCAATTACTCATTATTTATAAAAATACTAAAGGCGATATAGTAGATAAAATAGGCCCAGATGAAGAAGCCGGTTATATTGTACAAATAGTAGGCGTAAGAAAAGATCATTTTAAAATACATATAGTCGATTTAGAAATGGAAAATTTATGGGTGGAGAAAGGAACAATAAGCCTGAATACCCGTAATTATGACATTGAAAAGATTCCTTTATACAGAGAGGCAGATAAATCATCTGATACAGTTGGTCATATTGTTATAGAACAAACTGTTAAAATTTTGGATGTGTGTGAGGAGTGGGCTTATATAGAAGGGAAAGGCAAAAACGGAGAGATTATAAAAGGCTGGCTAGAACCTGATATGCAGTGTGGAAATCCATATACCACTTGTCCTTAACTGTGGCAAAGCTGATCGCGAACGTTTGTAACGGGTGCGTTGTGAAGTTAGGTGAAATATTTTAGGAACTCAATAGTGCTGTAAATGAAATTATTAACGAATGGATATGAAAAGGTTTGTATAACGGTGCAAGCCTTTTTACTTTAAATATTTAATACGGAATGTCATTTTTAGTAGGCACAAGTTACAAACTCGCGCCAGCGAGGGTACCCAGCTACACCTACAACGGCAACGGCAGCCTGCTGTCTGACCCCAAAAACCTCATTAGCGATATTGTGTACGACCACTACAGCGGCCAGCCCTTGCGCAAGCAGGAATTTTTTGAGGTAGCTACCGATTACCGCTACAATAGCGCAGGAAGGGGTACCTTTAAGCAAACCAGCAGCATGAGCTACCACTACCTGGGCGATATCGTGATTACCGATGGCAACGGGCTGCCGCTGCGCTTTAATATAGCAGACGGTTTTGCCACCCTGGACGGCAGCGGTAAGCTGGAAAAGCATTACCAACTCACCGATTGGCTGGGCACGCCCCGTTTAGGTATAGACGAGCAGGGAAGTGTTACGGATACCAAAGACTATTATCCTTTTGGTAAACCCATGCCGGGCCGTTTCTTTTCTTCCAGTTACGAGGATAGAAGGTTCCAGTTCACGGGCCATGAGCACGATGAGGAGAATAACCACGATTACCATGGGGCGCGTTATTACCAGAGGGATATTGCCCGTTATTTAACTGTTGATCCCATGAGCGATCAAAGAAGTTGGTTAACTCCCTATAATTATGTGCAGAACAATCCTTTAAACAGGGTTGATCCTACGGGAATGCTGGATCATGGTTATGAGGTTGACCTGGACAATAAAACTGTTAAAAAAGTTAGTGATAAAGGAGGAGAAGAAACACATTATTTTGATCTTGTCAAGAAAAGTGAAAGTAAGGAAGTAGTTTCTTCTTACGAACTTGATGCTAATGAATTTGGCTTGGTGCCATTTCCGGAATCAGGGGAAAACTGGGGAAGGTACGGCAGCAGGGATGCAGGAGGAGATAACTGGGTGAGCCCTAAAACAGCCGGTGCTTTTTTTGGATTGTTAGCTGACTGGAAAGATGACCCTCTAACCAGTGAGGTATACTTTGATGATATATCACCTCGGGACGGAAAAACTTATATAGGTCATGCTACACATAGAACAGGTGACGACATAGATATTAGATATTTCGGAGCAGGTGACGGTCCTAACACTAATGGAGGTTCGGCCGATTGCTCGACTTGTTGGAATACAATTTCAGGGCAAGGAAGTAATGCAAGTGATGTGCTATATTACTCTACCTACAATTTTCTTAGTATAGCAGACAAGTGGGGCTTTAACCAAAACTATGCCTATCCTAGTGGATTTTCATTCACAGAAGATAAAGCGCATTTCATACATAGACATCATTTACACATTGGAAGAAGATGAGAAAGTTATTGATAGTAAGTATTTTAATTTTGATGGGGACAAGTGCAAGACTAAATGCCCAATTAACTCTATCCTATAAAACCATTTATGGTGAGAAGGTCGTATTGGAAGAAGAATCTTATTACGATATTGAAAGTAAACCTATGATTTATGAAGTCAAAGATGATAATAAACAAGAAGGGATGATTTACTTAGTTGAATTATACAGGCTATTAAGTAAGTATGATGAGCCTGAAGATTTGGAAATGCACTTTTACAGATCTTTTTCCATTATTCCCTCAAAAGACGATCTTGATATTCCTCTGGAAGGAATTTTCCATGACTTTAATTCGTCTTTTTTTGTACCTCAAGGATTTGTTATAAAGGTATGTAAAGTAAGAAAAGAAAGATATCTAAGTCTTAGGCAACGGTCATCTTGTGAAGAGAATGTTAAATATACTATTCTTTCAGGAGATTAGGGAAGCAGCGATCATAAAAGATTGTATCTTGAATAGGAATGAATAAGAACGGCAGTGTGACAATCACCCGGGATTACTACCCCTACGGCAAACCATTGCCAGGCCGCTTTTTTTCGTCCAGCTATGAAGATAGAAGGTACCAGTTCACGGGACACGAATATGATGAGGAGAATAATCATGACTACCACGGGGCACGTTATTACAATAGAGATATAGGGCGTTATCTCAGCGTGGACCCTTTAAGCAGCGTTGCTCCCGGCTGGACACCTTACCGTTATGCTTATAACAATCCTTTGCGTTACATTGATCCTACCGGGATGTTGGAAGGGGATTATTATGATAAGGAAGGAAATTGGTTAGGAAATGATGGAATAGACGATGATAAAGTTTATGTAGTTAAAGGCGAAGATAAATTCAATATCAAAGACTTTGAGGAAGGAGGTAAATACCATAACAATCAAAGTGCCTACAACGAGAATAACGGTGATGGCTTTTCTGTGAATTATGTAGGAGATGTTACAGGAGTTAGTATGACTTTCACAGGAAGTGCAAACTCAGGAAACTCTAAACAAGCAGATGGTCAGTTAAATGTTATTCACTCAGTAAGTAATGGAAAAGATTATACGAGAGCTAGTTTTAGTGCTGTAGGCGGACCATGGGGTAACGGTTCTCCAGAAAATGGCGATTATTTAGTAAATACTTTATTAGACAGAGGTCCGAATGGGTGGTACAATAAAGGAATGACTAAAGATGGAGTTGGTTTTAGTTTGAATCTTAATCCTCAATTTAAAACTGGACGTACTGACCTTAGAATACATCCAGATGGTGGTGATTGGTTTGGCACACAGGGCTGTATAGGCTTGACTTGTGGTAAAGGTGGGTTAATAGAGTTTAGAGGGTTGATGCAAAGTATTTTGTCCAATCAGAGTAATATTCTTCTGAATATAAATATCTTAAACAACCCAAACAACAATGGTTATAACAAAAAAGTTAAGTCTAATGGTGAATAATATGTTTTTGAAGTTAATGCTTTTGCTTTGCTTGTTAATCTTTATCTCCTGCGATGGAGTACAAACAAAAGAGGTAAATGAAATAGGTGCTTTAGAGAAGCAAGATGAATTTATTGAGTCTGTTCAAGAGGTTAAGTTTTTGCCTGATAGTACAGTAAACCAGATATTGATTTTAAATCATGTAGAATCAGCTGTAAGGTTTTATTCTAATATTTCTTCCGAAGAATATATCAACTATTTAAGAGAAAGTCCTGTTTTAGGATTTTGCAATAAAGGGAAGGATGAATATTTGTTGTTGTATCAATATGAAGGAGGAGTCAAGAATGGATTTAGTTGTTTTGAAATTGGTAATATCAATGACTTAGGGAAAGGAGTTACAGCTCTAGATTATGAAAGTTTTAAAACTGAAAGTGGACTTATGTTGGGTATGTCTCTTGAAGAGTTGGTGGATATAAAAGGAAAGCCTTATAATCAGAATGGTGACAAAGTTATTTATCAATTAACAGACTATCCTAACTCCAGTTTTTTAAAGAGGTACAATATGCCAGCGTATTTTTTAGAGTGTACATTGAAGGATGACAGAGTTATTAGAATAAAATATGGGTTTAATTACCCATAATCGTAAACGGGTAACGGTAGTATATCAGATTAGGAGTTCTTGTAAATATTGGTTTTAATTGTTTGGAAATCCAGCGGGCTGCCGCTGCGCTTTAATATAGCAGACGGCTTTGCCACCCTGGACGGCAGCGGCAAGCTGGAAAAACACTACCAGCTCACCGATTGGTTAGGCACTCCACGAGTAGACATGGACGGACAAGGTACAATGACTACTAGGATCGGAAGTCAAAGTTGGGTAACTTCAACCCCATATTTGAAATGAAACAAATTCTGATCATAATATTGACACTTTTTACTGCTGTCTCATTTGGACAGAATATTTGTTCTTGTGACTCAAGTGAATACCAAAATCATTCAGTCAATTGTGATATTGACACATTGAGAACAGGAGACCTTTTGTACTATCAACACAACTGCGATTCAATTTGGTTGACACTTGAAAAGGGAAATAAAAAAATGATTTTGTTCTCTACCGAACCAGACTTGCACCAGTATCACTATCGTCTTGACCCTCAACTTGTGAATGAATTTGAGAATTATTTACTATTCCGATACGGCTGCCCTGCAAATGGGCCTTGTAGCCATTTCGCTGTTGACAAGAAAACAGGGAAAACGACAATGAAATTCTACGAATTGATTTTCAAAGGCCAAGATTCTGAAACCAATTTTGTTGTTGGACTAGATTATATGAAAATCAAAATTTTTAATCTCAAGACCAACGAAATTGACTCAATACCATTCAACAGTGATAGACTGACAAGCATTATCCCAGAATATCAATTTGACGAAGGAAAAATTAAGGATGGAATCTTGTATTTACCGTATTCCTTTCGAGATAAAGAAACAGACAAATTGAAAGACAAAATAGTAAGAATTGAAATAAAAAAATACAACCGCTAACAATGGCTATAAAATATAGGACAGTCGGTTGTGGACTTCCCCAAAAATAGTACTGTTAGGCATTCGGCCAGAAGATTGAGCTTGAAAACAATTTAAACGTTAACCCCACGGGACAGTTTACTACTAAAATTCCCGGGGCGGAGGCGGTCTTCTATCGTGCGGATGGGGAGGCCGTTTGCCTGGCGGTGCGTGCATAATCTTCAGCATTTCCCGTAATACCCGGTCGAATGTTTCTTTTTGTTCAGCCTGGCATAGCTCTCTTACCGCCTTAAAATGTTTGAGGTTGGCCTTTTCTATTTTTTTCAGCACAGCATTATAATCCGGTGAACGGCCAGCCGTACTATCCAGTACTCCGGCAACGATCACCTGATCCTGCATTTTTTTCAGCCTTCGTTGCAGCGGCTCTATTTCCTTCCGGTGCTGCTGAATGAGTTGGAAGTATTCCTCTGTTTGCTTTTCGTCAAAACCGACTTTGTCAATCAGGAAGCCGGCCGGTGACTGGGCTCCCGGAGGTGGCAAAGGCCGGGGAGCAGAACGTTCACTTATCAGAAGTACCCCCAGGCTTACCACATTGAGCAGCATGAGAATAATTATTACGAGGTAAAGAGTACGGTTTGTTTTCATATCAATAGCTTATGGAGTATCCGGCAGAGGAATATTGCCAGCTGTTTTCTTCGGCACTATTATTATTAAAACTAGCCCAGGCCCATAAGTTGAGCGCGATCAGAATGGTCAGTCCGGCTGCTATGCGCAGCAGCATGATGTTATCCGGTTTTTGTGCCGCTCTTTTTGACTGAATTTTTTCAAAAAGATCGTCCGGTGCTTTTGCCCGGCCTATCCTGCTTTGCAGCTTTTCAAGATCTTCCAGCGTATATTTTTGTTTCATGTCACCCTATTAGTCGTTATCTGTTTCAAAAATCTTCGTTCAATTGTCCAATTTATTGTAATAGTCCTTTAACAGCTTACGCAGCTTAGCTTTGGCGCGTTGTATTAAACTGTCTACCGAGCTTTTGGTCGTCTCCAGTATATCGGCTATTTCCTCGTAGCTGTGGTTCTCCAGGTTGAACAATACATAAGCCGATCTTTGCCGGCCGGGCAATTGGTCAATAGCTGCGTAAAAGAGCTCTGCCAGTTCGCGGTCTTCCATCTGTATACCGGGGTGTTTTATGTGTCCGGGTTGTAAGAAGTTGTCCGGGTCGTCTAAACTTTGGCGGTTGATGAACCAGCCGCTGCGTTTTTTCTTTTGCCTGTAGCGGAGGTAGTCGAGGGATTTGTTAATGGCAATGCGGCATACCCAGGTATAGAGGGAAGACTGACCCTTGAATTTTTTAATGGAATGGATCAGCTCTATAAAAACCTCCTGCAGCAGATCTTCCGCCTCTTCTTTTTGAGGTAAGTAATGCAGGATGATATTGTAGATCCGGTCTTTGTAGGTATTGACCAGGTAGCGGAACGCCTTTTCGTTGCCTTGGCGCAAAAGCTCAACTAATTGTTCTTCCTGCAAATTGGTACCGGGCTTTAATGGAGAGCCTAAAAGTAACTATTCAATAGCAGAATGAAGAATTATTCCCATACGGGATGCTCACTGTAGGTTTCGTTTTTATCCAGTATTTCACCGCTGGTGGCATCTATTTTTACCGA
Organism: Owenweeksia sp.; assembly: GCA_028277105.1. Taxonomy (GTDB): domain Bacteria; phylum Bacteroidota; class Bacteroidia; order Flavobacteriales; family Schleiferiaceae; genus JANQHO01. The sequence goes on from JANQHO010000169.1 coordinate 7,736, forward strand.
GTAAGTAGTTTCGGTAATACAGCCATTGGTATAAGCACACCTCCCTTCCTTGGTATGACCGGTTTTTACCGAACTGATCAACCAGTATGCCGCATTTTCACTGATGCTTACTTTGGGAGGGTCCAGCCAATTATTCTGGAAGTAACAACCTTCCCTTTCCGCTATTTTCACCGCCTGTACATAACTGATCAGGGCTTTGCTTTCCAGTTCCAGTATAGAATCGGTTCTGGCTTTGAAGTTCAGCAAAGCCTCTTCTGAACGGAAAGCCGTAGCCGGCCATACATAGCGGATGGGAATTATTGTATCACCGGTATAGGAAATAAAACCCTCGCGATGGGTCATCAAATAGCTACCTTCCAAGAGGGAATCGGAATGATGGCTGTAAGTAACTTTGTAATACTTATCAAAGTAGAGGGATATAAGATCAAAAACAAAAGGGATAACGATCTCATTCTGGCGGTTGATCATACCAAAAGCACCGTCTTTTTTTAGCACGGCTTTTCCTTCCCTGAATACGTAAATGTCCTTGCTTTTTTTACTGATGCCGTCTTTTTCCGGTGTTGTGGATATGTAGTAGTTGCTGTCGTATACAAGGGGTATTGCCACCTCTTTTTTCCCGTTGATGAAGCCCGCTTTGCCATTAAACTCTACGTAGGCTAATCCTTCACGGTATTCAAGATCAATAAATTGTTGTTCTCCTGTGATCACCGCTTTTTCGTAGGGCCATTGGTGGCCGGTTTCAAATTCCTGGGCCATTGACGAGCCAGGCTCTAAAAAGACAAATACTGCGAGAACAAATCGATACACTATAAGCGGTCTTTCACATAAGTAACTTCCGTTTTTCCGTGAGCAAAAGGTTTGCCATCTTTATCGAGGTTTACAAATACCAGGCGGGCTATGGTAAGTATGGGTTCACGGGTAAGTTTATTCCGCACTTCACATTCCATGGTAATGGAGGTTGTACCAAAGTGGGTAGCACGCAGCCCCATTTCAATGATATCGCCTTGTTTGGGGGCGCTGATAAAATTGATCTCCGAGATGAGCTTGGTCACTACGTGAGGATTTTCCAGCTGAATAATGGCATAGATCACCGCTTCTTCATCTATCCACTTGAGAAGACTTCCCCCGAACAAGGTATTGTTGGGGTTCAGATCTTCCGGTTTTACCCATCTGCGGGTGTGAAATTTCATTTCCGTTTGCTTCTCCATTTTATTTCAGAAAAGCATTGTACATCCATACCAGCTTTTCCTGCTCGCGGATATAGTCACTCATCTGGGCGTTGGTGCCTTCATCCCCGGCTTCGTCAGAAAGAACCAGAATTTCCCGTTCTACTTCCAGCAAGGTTTGAAAGCCGCCTACCACTGCTTCTACTGCCGGGCGGGCATCAGCGATATTTTTGGCTTCTGCAATGGCTGAATGTTCTGTATAATCGCTGAACGTATGAAGGGGGGTGTAACCCAGGGTGAGGATACGCTCGGCTATCTCATCAATTTTTACCAGGGCATCATTGTAAAGCTCTTCAAATTTGCCGTGCAGTTCAAAAAACTTCTCACCGGTTATATTCCAGTGAAAACCGCGGGCATTGATATAGAACAATTGGTAATTGGAGAGTAAGCTGTTCAGTTTGTCAGCCAGTTGCTGAGATTTCATCCGATCGAGACCGATTTGATTGGTTTTCATAATTTAAAATTATTGATTTAAAATTTTGTTCAAAATTAACTATTAACCTTAAATCGTTCAATTGCCATATAGTATGCTTTCATAAGTACAGCTTATACTCAGGAAGCTGAAATTCACAGGCAAATTGCAAAGTAGAGAGGCGGTGTAGTATTTTCGCTTTTATGATCACAATTAAACCCTTTGCTGCTGTGCGTCCTACCCGGGATAAAGCTTACCTGGTGGCAACCCGCAGTTATCTTACCTATACTGACGAGGAACTGGATGATAAGCTCAATAACAATCCCTATACTTTTTTGCATGTCATCAATCCCAAAGAGGGCAGGAAACTCTTTCCCGTACACAAGAAATACCAATTGGTAAAAGAGGTGTTTGAGCAGTTCCGCCAGGAAGGTATTTTTATTAAGGATAATGAGGATAGCTTTTACCTCTACCGCCAGGTTAAGGAGGGTAATGAATACATTGGTTTGATAGGGGCGGTTTCCGTAAAGGACTATCTGGAGAACCGGATCAAAAAACATGAAAAAACCATTACCCCCAGAGAGCAGATGTTTACGGATTATCTACAGCAGACGGGCTTTAATGCCGAGCCGGTACTGCTCACGTATCGCGATGATTTGCGTTTGGACAAGCTTTTTGCCCGGATCATAGCGGAGAGATCGGAATACGAGTTTACCAGTACCGACAAAGTGTTGCACCAGCTTTGGCTCATTGATCAAAAAGAAGATATTGACCTGATAACGGAGGTTTTTAAAGACCAGCAGGTACTTTACATTGCCGATGGGCATCATCGTTGTGCCAGCTCCGCCTTGCTTTGCGACAGGATAGAAAAGGGAGGAGAACATGATTATTTCATGGCCTTTCTGATAGGGGAGGAGCAAATGAAAGTGTATGATTTTAACCGTTTGATCAAAGGTTTGAATGATAAGTCGGTACCTGATCTGATCGAAGAGTTGCAGGAAGGGTTTTTGGTAGAACCTATGGGTGACAATCCATACCGGCCGGAAAAGCTCCACGAGATCAGTATGTATGTCGGTAAAAACTGGTACAAACTGGTTCCCAAGACCGGTACTTTCGATCCGCGCGATCCCGTAGAACACCTGGATGCCCAGATCCTGAGTAAAAAGATATTGCGACCCATACTGGGGATCACCAATTTAAAAACAGACAACAGGGCGGGTTTTTTACCGGGAACGGAAGGCCTGGAAGGTCTTAAAAATAAGGTGGACAATGGGGAATACGATATTGGCTTTGCGCTTTTTCCCGTAAGCATTGAACAGATAAAACAGGTAGCTGATGCCGGTAAGACCATGCCGCCTAAAAGCACTTATATAGAGCCTAAACTGCGGAGTGGACTTACCATATATCAGATCTCTGAGGAAACACTTCTCAAACAATAAGGCTGCTCTAATTCTTTTAAAGAAAAGTCAAAGTATATGAAATCTTTAATTGCCGAAAGCTTAGATCATTTAAAACACAAACTGCCGGATAATGTAAAACTGGTAGCCGTGTCCAAAACCAAGCCCATAGAAGATATTATGGAGGCCTATAAAGCGGGGCAACGGGATTTTGGCGAGAACCGCATCCAGGAAATGACAGAAAAGTACGGGCAGTTGCCTGAGGATATTCGCTGGCATATGATAGGGCATGTGCAGGGGAATAAAATAAAATACATGGCTCCTTTTGTTCACCTGGTACACGGTATGGATAAGCCTAAAAGAGTAAAAGAACTCAACAAGGAAGCCCAAAAGAATGGGCGTATTATCGATTGCCTGATACAGATCCATATTGCCCGGGAGGAAAGTAAATTTGGATTTGACTACGATGAAGCCTGGCAATTGCTGAGTGACTCCCCGGGCGAAAAATTTCCTCATGTACGAATAAGAGGCCTGATGGGGATGGCTACCCTAACAGATAATGAACCGCAGATCAGAAATGAGTTCAGGGGATTGAAGCAGTTTTTTGACAAGGTGAATAACGAATTGAATTTACCGGACTTTGATATTTTGAGTATGGGTATGAGCGGTGACTTTCAGTTGGCGTTGGATGAAGGAAGTAACATGATACGCATAGGCTCGGCAATTTTTGGCAGGCGAAGCTAAAAAAAATAAAAACTTATCCGGGATGATATATAGGGTGAAAAGCCAGTAAAATCCAGGTCAGTCATCTGATCCCCGGAGTCAAACTGCACCGGTGCAACATCGGTATTGAGCTTCTCTCGATATTGCGCTCCAAATGAAAATTCAAAGGCGAAAAAATCGCGGTAAACCTCAAAGCCCAATTCCAGGTTGGTTCCAAAAGTTTTTACGGGGTATTTTTTAGCTATAAGTCCTCTTCTGTAATAGGTTAAGCCGTTCTGCTCATAGCTTATCCAGCCTGTTTCGTTGTAGTGGACATTGGCACTTTGGTAAAAAGGGGTGATCCGGAAAAAGGAGAAATGATCATTTACATTCCGGTGTAAATAGACCTTATAGGAAAGATTGCTGTAAAAACCACTCACATAGCGGTCGTTTTCGGTCATTATGCTGTTGTTGAAGTCGTAATTGCCGCTTAACCATCCCATACCCAGGCCTACCGTGTGAGGGCCATCCCAGCGGTAAGCCACTTCAAACCTGCCGCGGGATAACAAGACATCGGTATAAACAAAGTCCAGTTTAAACTGCCTTTCCGGGTAATTCTCAAAAGGTAAATACTCAAATCTTTGTTGTGCCTGCACACAGTTAACTGACAGTATTGATAAGAAAAGGCTTAACAGGACTTTCATCGGATGCTGCTCAGTAAGGTCAGTTGTTTGTTGTGATACCGGTACTGGGACAAACCGGTTTCCGTAACTATTATCATCAGGTCACTAACAGGAATAATGTCTACCGCAGCTATGTTCTCAATGGCATTCAGCAATTTTAGCTCCAGGGGATTGTTAACATCGTAAACCTTTACACCATTGTCACAGATCAACAGCGTATCACCGTAAATGGCCAGGCCTACCGGATGGATCATGGGTACTGATATTATATGTTCGGGCCTGTGCAGGTTTCGCACATCGATAATGTCCAGTTGATTGATATTGCGATTGCAGAAATTATTCTGAACCGAAGAGCGAAGAGTTACATAAGCGTACTCATGGTCGGCCACTACCGGATCGCAACTCAGCACGTGCTCATAATGGCTCAGGTAATTCACGGCAGGGGCATTGCCTACATCGTAAATGTACATACCCTGGGTGCTGCCGATAAACAAAGTGCTATCGTCACGCGGAAAGATGGTTTCCACATCTACTCCAACATTCTGGTTACTCAGGTAAACCGGGTTTTCGAGGTTGGAAATGCTAAAAGTCTTTAAGCGGGTGCCATTAACTGCATACAGGTGATCTTTTATAATGGCAAACCGGGCCAGGGAACCACCCTGGCCAACAGATGCCAGGTCGCCAGCACTGCCGCTGTCTTTATCACACGACAAAAGAAAAAAGCTCGTAACTATGAGGTAGATCAATTTCTTCATTTTCTTATCCATTTTACAATTACAGTGTTAGCAGGGCGGTTTTCAGCTAAGTATTCATTGGGTACCCAGCCAAAATCAGGCGGTACCAGTTCGGGAAACACATCTTTGTTGCGATCGAGCACTGTAGCGTTATTACCGTCATAGCGCAAAGCAACCAGGTCAACGGAATTATCAGCGTAAATAACATCTCCTTTAATAGCGATATCTATGTTGCCGGGAATTTGGATGAAGCCGATATTTTCCGGGTTAGAGGGGTTGCTGTTGTTGAATACGTGAATGCCTTCAAACTTTTCATTGATGAACAAGAAAGGCTCTTTGTAATAGATCTTACCGGGGTTGTTCATAGTTTTTGGCGGAAGGGCCTGAATGGAATTTTCGAGGCTGATCCGGTCGATGAGAATGGGTTCGTATTCGGTTGCGATTTCTTCTTGACGGGGAACGCAGCTCAATAGCAAGATGCTGCCGCAAAAAAGCAGTAATTTCTTCATAATTAGACAAATGGGTTAGTTTTTAATTATACGCAGGCGAGCTTGTAAAGGTTGGGAGAGCCGCTATCTTTTGCGATTATTTTTGTAGTAGAGGTAGTCAAAATCCACTCCCAGTCTAACGGAAGGACGCAACCTTTTAAAGTTGTCAATACCTCCGGCAAACTCCAGCCGTAATACTTTGAGAATGTTGTCGAAGCCGATGAAGAACTCCAGAAATTGGGCCTCGTTAAACGAATTCAGATAATTGCAACCCACAAGAGAGTGCACCTTAGCTCTTCGGGCAGGACCGAACTGCGAAAGCAGGAAACCGTCAAAATTGTGTTCGTAATGCAATTCCAGGTAACCCCGGGCCGTGCTGTATTCATAATAAGGCAGGGTACTGAATTGCTTGATGGTAGCACTTCTGCGGGGAGTTGGTTGTAGAAAGAAAGTCTGGATACCGTTAAAATGCTTGTAATCAATAAAAGGAAGACGATTACTGTATAAAAAGCCTCCGCTGCTGATATCAAATTGCGAGAGACCGATATTTCTCAGGCGTATGTTATAGGCCATTCCTCCTTCGATGAAAGCAAAGTCTGTTTCGCTGAATCCGCTGGGTATGCCAGCTTTGAAATTGAAATAAAGTTTGGGAGCGTTTCTTACTACCAGGTTTACTTTGCGTCCCATCATCACTTTGTAAAGGTGGTTAAACTGATAGCTGAGGTTTATATTGAGAGTAAGGGCATGGTGGGCTTTGAAGCCTTCTGAACTGATAACCGGTAAGTTTTCCGGGTTGTTGGGGGTAAAGGAATTGGGGTTGCCAATTATCCTGAAATCAGTAGTATTAAAAAGCGGATACCGCCAGGCAAACTCCAAACCTGAGATCAGCTCCAGCCCGTTTAACAATTCCTGATCATAACCGAACTCGAGGTAATCTTTACCGTAAAGTTTGAGGAAGTTTTGACTGATAAATAGCGAATAAAGGCTATTGATCACCGGTAGTATGGGCTGTTGATCGTTGAACTGTTCTACATCATGCCCCCCGGAAAGGGATAGCTTTACCGGTTTCAGCAGATTGAATTTGTACGAAGTTTTAAGGGAAGCCTTGAGGCGGGTATCGCTGAAACCATAGCGAATAGAAGGAGTAACTTTCCATTCTCTAAGAGGCTGCACCCATTTTACCGGGAAGCAGTAATTGAGATATAAACCTTCTACGGTATTGTAGCCAAAGGTATACCACAAAGGATCCCAGTCAACCATAACTCCCTGCTTAAAGCTCTCGTGCCCGGTTACCGTCCAGTCAGAAAACCGGAATTCGTTAGACCACCACAAGGGAGAATTGAGGAGGAGGTAATTCTGATAGTTGGAGTTGAGGTTTTGGCGAAAAAAAGTGGTTTTCTCTTTTTTTGTGATAGGAACTGCTCTTTTCTTTTCCCAGTAAATACTATCAGGTTGAAAATGATGACGGTCTATTTCGAGAACCTGACGGTCAAAATCTGAAAAGGAAAGAGAGTCAGTAAAGTGATGGTTGTGGTAATAGAGATGCATATCATAATATCCACTGTAGCCGATAATATCGAGGTAATAAGCAAGCTTTTGGGAAGCTGCTTTATAACGGCCGTTTTGGTAATAGAAAATTTGCTTAACCCGTATACTGTCTACCAGTTCCAATTGGTTTCCCTGGGTAATGCTGAAATCAGCGGCAGCCAGGGTAAAAGTTTGGTCGTAGAGGTCCATGGTACCACTAAAAGCTGCGTATTTTTTTCCTTTAGGAGTAAATTTTATGCGGTATACTTTTCGTTTATCTTCAAAGTATTCCCCTATCCTTTCAAAGTCATAAAATTTAAGGGCATCATCGCACAAAGGAGAATAATAGCCCCGGGTAGAAACTTCCCTTACGTAAATTTTGGAATGAAAAAGACTGAGGTCGTATTCCGGTAATTCCACCCACGAAGGCACCGGAAATGAACCACCTGAATTAATGGCCTCATTAAACACATCATAATGATTGCGGTCTTTGTATTTGAACAAGCCTTTTTTCTCGCTGATAAATACCAGACCGGTATCGCTTTTAGCGGGAATAACCCTACCTGACACAGGCCAGATGTTGAAGGGAATCTTATTAAACCTGGCCCTGTTTTTTATGTAGTATCGGGAAGTGAAACCGGTATAAAGCCTCTCATTCTCCGCTCTTTTTAGTTGTGCTTTTTGAATAATAGCTGCCGGATCAAAGTAGGTGTTATCGGTTATGCTATCGAGAGTGATAAAAAGCTTTTCATCGTAATTAAAAGGAAGACTCACTGTTCTTGGATAATAGCCCGGAGCTTTAAAAGTTACCCTGTCGGGTTTGTAATCCAGTTGAACGGAAAATTTGCCCTGTAAGTCAGTATAAAATATATCCTGGCTGCCTGATATGATGAGTATTACTTCTTCCGGTATATTTCCGTTGGCATCTTTTACTTCTCCGTGAAAGGTATAAACCTGGCCTCTGGCATAGATACCGAATGCAAGCAACAGAATTACAGAACAGATTTTAGGCAGAGCCGTCAAGTGAAATAAAGGTGTTTTATGCACAAAATAACGATAACATCTTTTCAGAACCACAATTAAATTTCCCTGCCATTATCTATACCTTAGCAAAGTGTATTGTATACTGGATATAGAATCTACCGGAGGTCCCTTTGGCAAGGAATCGATTATTGAAGTAGCCTTGTTCCGCTATGACGGGGATGAGATAGTTGATCAACTCATCAGCCTGGTACATCCCCACCGGGAAATACAAAAGTACGTTAGTAAAATGACCGGTATTACTCCTAAAATGTTAATAAGGGCACCCCGCTTTCACGAGATTGCCAAACGCGTAATAGAGCTAACGGAAGATGCTGTGTTAGTTGGACATAACGTGGAGTTTGATTACCGTATGCTGCGGCAGGAGTTCACCCGTTTAGGTTACTCCTACGAGCGTAAAACGCTTGACACTATTTCCCTTTCGGAGAGCCTTATTCCTGGTCTTAGCTCTTACGGGCTGGATCGCGTTTGTAGTGAATTGGGTATTCATCGTACCAGCAAACACCGGGCTGAGAGTGATGCCAGGGCAACTCTGGAACTTTTCAGCATACTGCAGGAAAAAGACCGTAAAAAGGATATTGGCGTTGTAGGACAGAGTATTATCCCTCCTGATTATCTCAAGGACAAATTACGCGATCTTAGCCGTTCTCTTAAAATTAACAGGGGGTTATACTACCTGCACGACCTCGAGGGCAAGCTTTTATTTATTGGTTCTTCCAGCAATATTAAGAATGCCCTGAACCGACTTTTTCTAAATAGTGATGAAAACCAGGAGCTTTTGGAAAAAATCAATTCGGTAAGAGCAGAAGAATGCGGCAACTGGCTGATCGCACGCGCTAAAAAACACAGTGAACTGATCCAGGTTATACCACCTTTCAATGAGCCTGTAAAACTGAACCTTCCTTTGGGTATATATGCCGGGGATCATAAGAAGATACCAACTTTGGAGGTAAAATCTCTCCATGAAACCGGACGTAAAAAACCTTTGCTGCGATCAGAAAGCTATAAGGCAGCCTTCAGGGCTATTCGCATGTTTAAGCGGATAAAAAATAAAGATCATGCAGAAAATATTATCCAGTTACTAAAGGAATTTCCCAATGAAACCGCATTTACAGGAAAAGGCAGGGGTAAAACCGGAAAAAGCGCTTTTTGGATTGAAGAGGGCCTGTTACAGGGATACCTTTACTATAACCTGAATGATCAACTGGCTATTGCCGATAGGTTAAAAAAGAACCTGTCAGTAATTACAGATGATAAGGAAATATTTACCGAGTATTTGAAACTTGGCATCTTAAGCGGGGAATTCAAGCATTACCTGGTACCGCAGGAAGAAAGGTCAGAATAATTCATAACCGATCCCTACTATTATCTGGTTGATGCGGGTATCAGTCTGAAAGTTTTCTCCGTCAATTCTCAGGGTTTCGGCAGTTCTGCTCAAAGGCCCTTCGTAACGCAATTCAAGGTTGAATTTACCAATATCGAGACCGGCCCCTAGCTGGTAGCCCCAGCTGCCATTTTGTAAACCGTTCTCGAGCACATCACTTTGTTCACCTACATTGAAGCTGATCACCGGCCCCACTTTTACGTTTACTGGCCCAAAAGCTTTTCCTACCAAAAGCGGTATGTCAATCCTGTTAAAGCTAATATCGATATCAGACTCATCTCCGTTAGCTGCTTTGGCTTTGGCCGTATGGCTTATATGGGTAAAGATCAATTCCGGCTGAACGTGAAGCACAACTAGTTTGATACGGGCAAATACTCCTGCGTGATAGCCTAATTCCCGGTCGCCACTGGCTACGTCTTCATAGTTTGTATTGCCCTTGAAATCGTCAAAACTGGCGTTGGGAAAATTAACCCCTGCACGAATTCCAAAATCAAATTGAGCCTGGGCAGACATAAAACTTAAAAATAAAACAGAAAGCAGAATAATTTTTTTCATAATAGTTCAGATAAGGAGTTTACAATATTGGTTTCAATTCTCGCCTTTAAATTATCAGTATGGGTGCGGTTAAAGGTTTCACCGGTAATAGTTTCATACAGTTCTATATAGCGGTTACTTACGCTTTGCACAAATTTATCATTCATATCCGGTATTTGCTGTCCTTCTTTACCCTGAAATCCGTTTTCGATCAGCCATTGTCGTACAAACTCTTTGCTCAGTTGCTTTTGAGGCATACCTTTTTCCTGATTTTCCCGGTAAGCATCCAGATAAAAATAGCGGCTGCTGTCGGGTGTATGGATCTCATCGATCAACACAATGGTTCCGTCAGCCGTTTTACCAAACTCATATTTGGTATCAACCAGTATCAGGTTATGTTTCTCAGCATACTGTTGACCGAAACGGAACAAAGCTCTTGTATAGGCTTCGAGTTGAAGGTATTCTTCTTCACTGACAATGCCTTGAGCAAGTATTTCTTCACGGCTTATATCTTCATCATGAGTGCCTTGATCAGCTTTGGTAGTAGGAGTTATAATAGGTTGAGGGAAGGCATCATTTTCCCTTAAACCATTGCGCAGGGGCACTCCGCAAAGTTTCCGTGCTCCGGTTTTATAAGTACGCCAGGCGTGGCCGGTAAGGTAGCCTCTTATTACCATTTCTACCTTATAGGGTTCAGCTTTACGGCCAATGGTAACCATGGGGTCGGGGCTGCTGATCTTCCAGTTGGGAACAATGTCTTTAGTAAGGTCTAAAAATTTGTTGGCTATTTGGTTCAGCACTTGCCCTTTATAAGGAATACCTTTGGGTAAAACCACGTCAAAGGCCGAGATCCGGTCGCTGGCTACCATCACCAGGTACTGGTCGGCTACTGTATATACGTCACGTACTTTACCCCGGTAAAAGCTGTTTTGTTGGGGCAGTTTGAAGTCAGTTTCCTTTAGTGCTTTCATCGTTCTTCTTCTCTTCGTAGGCATTAATGATATCCTTTACCAGGCGGTGGCGTATTACGTCTTCTTCGTTCAGGTAAATGAAATCGATCCCTTTGATGTTTTTGAGGATACGGGTAGCCTCGGTAAGGCCTGAGCCTTGTTTACGAGGCAGGTCTACCTGAGTAGCGTCACCCGTTACTATAAACTTGGCATCGGCCCCCATTCGGGTCAGGAACATTTTCATTTGTGAATGGGTGGTATTCTGGGCTTCATCCAGGATCACAAAAGCCCTGTCCAGAGTGCGTCCCCGCATAAAGGCCAGGGGAGCTATTTGTATAGTGCCTGATTCCAGGTAAAAGCTCAACCTCTCGGGGGGTATCATGTCGCGTAAAGCATCGTATAAAGGTTGCAGATAAGGGTCTAATTTCTCTTTGAGGTCACCCGGTAAAAAACCCAGATTTTCTCCTGCTTCTACTGCCGGCCGGGTCAGGATAATGCGTTTGATCTCTTTATTTTTCAAGGCCCTTACTGCCAGTGCCACTGCGGTATAGGTTTTACCGGTTCCTGCGGGGCCTATGGCAAAGATCATATCGTTGCTCTCAATAGATTTGAGCATAAGCCGTTGGTTTTGGGTACGGGCTTTTATGGGACTGCCGTTAACCCCAAATACTATGGTGTCATTGCCTGTTTCCAGATTCTGGGGGTTTAACATCTCATCCTTCATTATTCTTTCTATCTGATTTACAGACAGGGAGTTGTACTTGTTGAGATGAAGGACGATCTCATCAATTTTTTCCTGGAATTGTTCTATGCGCTGGGGTTCTCCGTTAATTTTGATCTCATTGCCCCGGGCAACGATCTTCAGTTCCGGAAAAAAAGATTTTATGATGTTTAAAAAGCGATTATTACTCCCGTACAGATCACGGGGGTCAATATTTTCAAGAATTAAACTCGTTTCTATCAAATTGTGGGCTTACTGTTAAATAATGGGTTATATGGTTTGAAAAAGTTCTAATTTTGGCAACAAAGTAACAACTTTTAACGCTATTTACTGAGGCTTCAAGCCGCATGTATGCCCATAATTACGCTTACATCCGATTATGGTTTAACCGATCCCTACCTGGCTTCGGTCAAAGGAACTATATTGAGCGAAATAGAATCAGTGAAGCTGGTGGATATCTCGCATACCATACAACCAGGCAATTTTTTTGAAGCGGCCTTTATCCTTCGAAATAGTTACTATAGCTTTCCGAAGGGTACGGTTCACCTTATCTCTGTACAGGAAATAACAGAAAATAAGCGGTGGCTTGCAGCCGAAGTAGACGGACATTTTTTTCTGGCAGCTGATAATGGCCTTATCAGTACCATTAACCCTGAAGTTAAAATCAATAAAGTAATTGGTATTAACCTGCGACAGGAGGTTACGCTTTTTCCAAGCCGTGATTTGTTGGCCCGTTCGGCTTCCCACCTGGCCAGAGGAGGAAGCATTGATCTATTAGGCAGGGAAATAAAGGATTACAAAGAGAGTACCATTATGAGACCACGGATTGCAAAAGACGGGTCAAACATTTTGGGCAGTGTGGTTTATGTTGATAATTTTGGCAACCTCATTACCAATATTTCATGGAAGACTTTTCGCGAAACAGGTAAGGAGCGCGTTTTTGAGATTGTTTTGCCCCGTAATAAGGCCATAGAAAAACTGCACAAATCGTATTATCCGGCTTCACCGGGAAGTGTATTAGCTTTGTTTAATTCTCAAAATCTGCTGGAAATAGCTTTGAGCGGAGCAAGAGGAAAAGATTATAACGGGGCTAATACCTTGCTGGGTCTTGATGTAAGGGATACAGTAACAGTAAACTTTAAATGATTATACGAATAGTTAAGATGACCTTTCACAGTGAAAGAGTCGAAGATTTTCTGAATAATTTCCATCGCAATAAAAAGTCTATCAGGAACTTTGAAGGCTGTACCCATCTGGAGCTGCTGCAAGAAAAAAACAAGGATAACGTTTTTTTCACTTACAGCTACTGGGAGGAGGAAGAGAACCTTGAAAATTACCGCCACTCGGCATTGTTTAAAGAGGTGTGGGCTTACACCAAAACACTGTTTTCTGAAAAGCCACAGGCCTGGAGTGTAGAACGAAAAGTAGAGCTTTAGTTATGAGAGCCTTAATGTGGAAAGAAATAAAGAGCTTTTTAAACTCCATTACCGGTTATTTGGTAATTGTGGTTTACTTGCTCATCAACAGTGTTTTTTTATGGCTTTTCCCTGGTAGCTTCAATATATTGGACGGGGGATATGCCAGTATCGAGAATTTGTTTTTGATTTCCCCCTGGGTGTTTATGTTCCTTATTCCCGCCATCACTATGCGGATGTTTGCGGATGAGAAAAAGGGGGGCACCCTTGAATTGCTGCTTACAAAACCTCTCACGGACCTGCAGATCATTTTCTCCAAGTTTACAGCCGGGCTTATACTGGTTATATTTTCGGTTTTACCTACCCTGCTTTATTATTACAGTATTTATCAACTGGGCAATCCCGTTGGTAATATCGATTCGGGTGGTGCTTTGGGTTCCTATATCGGTTTGATTTTTTTAGGAGCCAGTTATGTAAGTATAGGAGTATTTGCTTCTTCCCTTACCGATAATCAAATAGTTGCTTTTTTGATCGCTCTTTTTCTCTGTTATTTCTTTTATTCCGGTTTTGACCAAATAGCCGAGCTCAATGCCCTGGGTAGTTTTAATTTGTTGATATTGAGCCTGGGAATTAATGAACACTACACTTCCATGAGCAGGGGAGTGATCGATAGCCGTGATCTGATCTACTTTATAGGCCTGATCCTTATTTTTTCCTATGCCACCCGTTTAGTAATTCAAAGCAGAAAGTGGTGAAGAAGAGAAAAAACAAAGATATATTCCAATTTATCCTGCTCACAGGTATAGTAGTACTGCTGAATATCATCAGTTCGCTGGAATTTTTCAGAATAGACCTTACCAGCGAAAAGCGTTACAGTTTATCTGATGCTACCATTGATTTGCTGGAAAGCTATGACGATATTATTTACGTTAAAATCTACCTGGAAGGGGATTTTCCTTCAGGCTTTCAGAGGTTACAGCGCGAAACAGAGCAAATGCTAGGCGAATTCAGGGCTTACAACCGTCAAATAGAATATGAGTTCATTGATCCCAATGGAGCCGAAGACGAAAAGGTCAACCAGGAACTTTCCCAACAGCTGCAGTTTAAAGGTTTAAGACCTTACCGCCTCCAAATCAACGAAGGTGGGGGCAATCGCGTAATGAATATTTTTCCGGGCGCTATTATGAGTTATGGGGATAAGGAGGTTGCCGTTCCTCTATTAGTTGATCAGTTAGGCAGCTCTCCTGAAAACCAGATCAACACTTCGGTACAGAATCTGGAATTTGCCTTGGCTAATGGCATCAAACAATTGGTGTTGAAACGCAAACCATTAGTTGGCTTTTTAGAGGGGCATGGCGAATTGGAACCTTTAACTTATCTGGCTGATTTTGCCCGCACCCTAGCGGAGAATTACAATATAAACAGGTTTAATATCCGCAAATTCCGCAGTGACAGTACGGGAGAGCAGCTGAGTATATCTGATCAGCTGAGAAGGATTAACCGTTTTGACGCTATAATAGTGGCTAAGCCCCGCAGAGCTTTCAATAATCTGGATAAATACCTGCTGGATCAATTTATTATGGGAGGAGGTAAAGTATTGTGGTTGCTGGATGCTGTTCACGCAGAAATGGACAGCCTCAGTAAAAGCGCCCAGTTTATATCTTACCCCGTTATAGACCAGCTAGGACTGAGTGATATGCTTTTCCGTTATGGGGCCAGGGTAAATACTAACCTGGTGCAGGATATGATAGCAGCGGGAGTTTCAGACCAAAGAAATGTATATCCCTGGGTTTATTTTCCAATGGTGATGCCTCAGGTAAAACACCCTATTACTAAAGACCTGAATGCCATAAAACTCGAATTTGCTTCAACAATAGACACCATCATTGCTCCGGGTGTTAAAAAGACTCCTTTACTGCTTTCCTCTCCTTACAGCAAAACCGTTGGTACTCCTCATATGGTAAATCTGGGCACACTTTATCAAAAACAGGAAGAAAAGCGCTATACTCAAAAATATTTCTCTCTGGCTATGCTGCTGGAAGGCGAATTTGAATCTGCTTTTAAAAACCGCTTACTTCCCAAAGAGGACGGAACGGAGAATCTTCCTCTTAAAGAAAAGAGTAGCTTCACTCAAATGCTAGTAGTGGGTGATGGTGATATCATCAAGAATCAACTGAATATAGTAAATCCTAACCTGCCTCGTGGTACTCCCCTCCCGCTTGGTTTTGACCAGTTTACAGGGACACAATATGGCAATAAAGATTTCCTGATGAACACTATTGACTACATGTTGGATGAAACGGGTTTGATCTCCATACGTTCAAGGGAACTCAAAATAAGATTGCTGGATTTTAATAAGCTCAAAGAAGGCAAGCTGAACTGGCAATTGCTAAATACCTTGTTACCAATTGCAGTTATTATAATTTTTGGTTTGTTATTTAATTATTTGAGAAGAAGACAATACGCAGCAAAATGAGCAGGAAAAACATAGTTTACCTTTTGACATTTATAATCCTTTTAGCAGTGGCCGGTTGGCTTTATACCAGCCGTAGCAAGGGAACCACATTAGATCGCAAGGTGGAATATAATTTCACGATAAGGGATACTGCCAATGTTGACAAGATCATAATTGAAGATAAAAGCCCGGCTAAAGTAATTCTTAGCCGCTCTACTAATGGATGGATGGTAAATGGCGAATTCAAAGCGAGAAAGGACGCCATAGAAGTGCTTTTAGAGACTTTACATCGTATGGAAATGCGAAATTTTATTCCGGAAAAACTCCAACAAACCGTGATTAAACGCTTGTCAGTTTTTGGGAAAGAAGTACAGGTTTTTAAAAACGGCAAACTCTTTAAAACCTTTTATGTGGGGACCAATTCACAGGATGAAATGGCAACTTATATGATGATAAAAGGAGCCGCAGCTCCCTATGCTGTACATATTCCAGGCTTTAACGGCTTTTTATCTACCCGTTTTTTTACCGATGACAATTTATGGCGCAGTCGCGATCTGATAAGTATGAACCCCGTAAACATCAAGGAAGTAAAAATGTATTATCCCGATTCGGTGGATGCCAGTTTCAAAATAAGCATTTTCAATTCCGATAGTTTGTTTATTACCAGGCTCAACGACAACCGTATTGTGAAGAATGTCAATATGGTCAACACCCGGCTGTTTTTATCGGCCTTTAGAAATCTGAAGTATGAGGGTGCCATAGTACCTACAGATCCCATATGGCAAAGGAGGGATTCATTACTGGCCAGTATTCCTGCATTTCGTTTGGAGGTAAAAGATGTAGACGGCAAAGTAACCGCAGTGAGTGGCTACCGCATAAAAGGAAGTATATTACCGGTTGAAGAGGATGAAGAAGAGGCTGAATACGACCCCGACCGTATGCATGGTTTTATCAATGATGAGCGAATGGTTTTATTGCAGTTTTACGGTCTTAAGAATGTTCTCAAATCATTGAGTTATTTCACAAATTCCTGAATTGTTGAAATTTTTAGGCTCTATTTAAGCATCAAGGGGTTAAATCAAATTATATTTGTTGGCTGCTTAATGTAAATCAAACCAAAAAGTAAATGAAATTCATTGTTTCCAGCGGAGCTCTTTTAAAACAATTGCAAATTGTTGGCGGTGTTCTAAACACTAATAATACCCTGGCCATTTTAGATAACTTTCTCTTTGATCTTAAGCAAAATCAGCTCAATATTTCAGCTTCAGACCTGGAAACAACCATTAGCGCTACGCTTGAAGTAGATAGCCAGACAGAAGGTATGGCTGCCATACCGGCCCGCTTGCTGTTAGACGGATTGAAAGCCCTGCCCGAACAACCCGTTACATTTGTGGTAGATGAAGAAACCCATACCGTGGAAATGAGTTCAGATTATGGTAAATACTCACTGGCTTTTGTAGATGGAGAAGAGTTTCCCAGGTTGCCCGAAATGGAAGATGTAAGTACAACTGCAATTCCCGGGGAAATACTGGCTACCGCTATCAATAAAACACTATTTGCGGCCGGTAATGACGATTTGCGGCCGGTAATGTCGGGGGTTTTCTTTCAGTTCAGTAGTGAAAACCTGACGTTTGTAGCCACGGATGCCCATAAATTGGTGCGCTATCGCAGAAACGATCACAAAAGTGATCATACGGCAGAATTTATCATGCCTCGCAAACCGCTCAATATTCTCAAATCTGTTTTGGCTACTGTAAGCGATGAAGTAAAGATCCACTACAATGAAACTAACTGCCGTTTTGAGTTTGAGAACATTGTTCTGACCAGCAGGCTCATCGATGGTAAATATCCCAATTACGAAGCAGTAATCCCCAAGGATAACCCCAATAAAATGGAAATTGAGCGGGCCGTTTTTTTGAGTTCCGTTAAGAGAGTTGCCATTTTCTCCAATAAGACTACTCATCAGGTTCGCCTGAAAGTGGCGGGGTCTGAGTTAAATATCTCGGCCGAAGACATTGACTTTTCCAACAAGGCTCACGAAAGGCTTACCTGCAACTACCAGGGAGATGATATGGAAATAGGTTTTAACAGCCGTTTTCTTACCGAGATGCTCAGCAATCTCGAATCAGACGGTATCAGCCTTGAGATGTCAGCTCCCAACCGGGCCGGTATCATTCTGCCCAATGACGGTCTGGAAGAGGGGGAAGATATCCTTATGCTGGTAATGCCGGTTATGCTCAATAGTTAAAAATTAAGCCCAGTTTTGAAATTGTGAAAGTCCTCGTTGTTGGAGATGTGCACGGCTGTTATTACACTCTTCGTCAACTGGTAGAGGAAAACTGGAACCCAGAATCTGAATTTTTAATACAGTTAGGCGACCTGATCAATAAAGGCGCAAATACGGGATTATGCCTTAAGTACTGGCTCGAATTGGAGAATCGCTATCCTTACCAGGTTTTCTTGCTCAAGGGAAATCACGAGCAGCATTTCATCAATCATTTACACGACAAACAAAAACAGCCTTTATTTCAAAAAACACTGGATAATATCAGGCAGGCAGGGCTGGATACAACTAAAATTCACGTCTGGCTTAATTCAAAACCCCTCAAATGGGAGAATCCTGATATTCTCATCTCTCACGCGGGTGTTAATAAAGTATCCAAAACACCTTTTACCACTACTAATCCCAGAGGGGTACTTTATAATCGTTCCCCCCTTAAAATGATGGATAAAGTACAGGTTATTGGTCATACAGTTATCAAGGGCCATAAACCCGTTTTCAGCCCCAGAGAAAACGCCTGGCGCATTGATACCGGGGCCTGGACGAAAAAATATTTATCTGCATTAAAGCTTTCCTACAGGGGAGAAGTAGAAGAGATTATCCAGGTTTTGAGAAATGGTAAAGACTAATGGCTAGTTTATACATTCAAAGGTATATTTTATACATAGTGGATAAATTAACAATATATACAGATTTTCAAATAGTATTTTTTTATTTACTTTGTCCCCGCGGAAGCCGAAAAGCAATATAGAGTAGGCACAACAAACCAATCTACAGTTATGAAAAACTTTATCAAAACATCATTTATTGTTGCGATACTATTAGGTACAGTACAATTTAGTAAAGCCCAGGATATCACTGGTGGAGTAAACGTTATGTTAGGTTTACCTATGGGAACATTTGGCGATGCCGCAGGCTTCGGTATCGGTGGTGGAATTGAAGGAAACTACTTCATTCAAGACAAATTTTCAGTTGGTATAGAAGCTGGTTACCTTGCTTTTGCCGCTAAAGATGTATTAGGCATAGACAATAGCGCCACTATGATCCCAGTTCTTGCCAAAGCCACATATTTCTTTATGGAAGATGAGTTTATGCCTTATGCCAGTCTTGGTGTTGGTTTCTATGCCGTTACCACTAAAATTGAAGGTGAACTTTTGGGAGTTTCTTTTGACTCTGAAACCGACTTAGGTGGTTTTGGGATTTCTCCCAGAGTAGGTGCTCAATATGAAGTGGGTGACGGATTCTGGATCAATGCTAATGTACAATATAACTTGTTGTTCAACGGTGAAACTACTGAGTCTACTGTTGGAGGAGTTACAGTAGAAACAGAAACTGACCCAACTAACTATCTTGGAATTAATGTTGGAGTTATTTTTACTTTAGCTGACTAATATTTTTTGTTATATCCTATTTAAAAAGCTCCCGGACTATCGAATAGTCCGGGAGCTTTTTTTATTAATGTTGGCAAGCGCTGAGCTTTCTTCTAAATTTGCCTTCAATTATAAAATTCACCTAAATGCAAAAAGGTTTTTACAATATACCCATCGCAGTTAACGAAACTGTGAAAACTTATGCTTCCGGAAGCCCTGAGCGGAAGGAAGTACAACAAACTTACGATGAGCTATGGGGGCAGAGCACAGAAATACCCATGGTAATTAACGGTAAAGCCATTACCACCGGAAACTTGCAGAGAGTAATACCTCCTCACGATCATCAGCACAATGTTGGATCGTACCATTTTGGGACGGCTGATCATGTTCATCAGGCTATAGAGGCATCTCTTAATGCTAAAGAAGAATGGGAAACTATGGGCTGGGAAGATCGCGCGGCCATATTTTTAAAGGCGGCTGATCTGCTGGCCGGGCCTTACCGGGCCAGAATCAACGCTGCTACCATGATAGGGCAGGGTAAAAATATTCATCAGGCTGAAATTGATGCCGCTTGTGAAATGATAGATTTCCTGCGTTTCAATGTGCAGTATATGACGGAGATCTTTGAGCAACAACCCGAGTCGGACAATGGTATGTGGAACAGGGTAGATTACCGCCCTCTGGAAGGCTTTACCTTTGCCATTACTCCTTTTAACTTTACCGCTATTGGTGGCAACCTTCCCACCTCTATGGCTTTAATGGGAAATACCGTGGTGTGGAAGCCATCTCTCAACCAGATATATTCAGCTAATATTTTGATGCAGGCTTTCCAGGAGGCTGGCCTGCCAGATGGGGTTATTAATATGATCTTTACCGATCCCCAGGAAACAGCGGATATAGTTTTTTCACATCCCGATTTTGCCGGCTTGCACTATACCGGTTCTACTGAAGTTTTTAAAGCTATTTGGAAAACCATTGGCAATAACATCCATAAATACAAAACCTATCCCCGTATAGTGGGGGAAACCGGAGGTAAGGACTTCATAATTGCTCATAAATCTTCCAATCCCAAACAAGTGGCTACCGCTATGGTGAGAGGGGCCTTCGAATATCAGGGACAGAAGTGCAGTGCGGCCTCCAGGGCTTATGTTCCTTCTAACCTTTGGCAAGAGGTGAAAACCTATGTTTTGGAAGACCTGAAAAGCTTTAAAATGGGATCGCCCCGCGACTTCACTAACTTTATCAATGCCGTAATCCACGAAAGGTCTTTTAACAAGCTGGCTGGCTTTATTGACCAGGCTAAAGCGGATGGCGGAGTAGAAGTTATGGCTGGTGGTAATTATGATAAAAGCAAGGGTTACTTCATTGAACCAACCGTTCTTGTAACCGAAGATCCCAGGTATGTAACCATGTGCGAAGAATTGTTCGGCCCTGTTTTAACGGTATATGTATATGATGAAGACAAATGGGATGAAACCCTGGAACTGGTAGATCAGACTTCAGTTTACGCATTAACGGGTGCTGTATTCAGCAAAGACCGTGTAGCTCTTGCTCACGCTACCGATAGACTTAGAAATGCTGCCGGTAATTTTTATGTAAACGACAAACCCACCGGAGCAGTAGTAGGGCAACAGCCTTTTGGAGGTAGCCGGGCCTCCGGTACCAACGATAAAGCTGGCTCTATGCTTAACCTATTGCGTTGGGTAAGCCCCAGGCTAATTAAAGAGACTTTTGTCTCACCCACTGATTACCGCTATCCTTTTTTGAAAGAAGATTAAAATATAAAAGGGAGGCTAAGCCTCCCTTTTATAAACCACTTAGCAACTGACGTAACTTAGGTATCAATTTTCGCTGAAATTCTTTCTCCCAATTTTCAGTGGCTTTATTCAGTGCTTTGTTTTCATCGTAATGTAAGCCCCTTTCTCCTTTTATTTCCACAGTTAAAAGAGGAGTCTCTTCCATAGTTTTTAAAGCTATAACACCGTTGATCTGGAAAACATTAATATCTCTGTTTTTAGATTGTTCTCTTCTCATCTCTGTTACTTCAAGCAAATAATCATAAGTACTGGAATTGCGGATTTCAAATAATTCTCCGATTGAACTTTTTAGTATGTAGTCTCTTATTTCAGCTTCTTCTGCCTGGTTCAGGCCCGCTAGTTTCAAAACAGGTTTTCTGATTTCCAGTATTGTTGTTACACTTAGTGCCGGTTTTTGGGTTACTATCCTTCTAACCATATTATCACGGGTGGCCTCTTCTGCTAACTTATCCAGATTGACAACTGCACTTACCTTTTCCAGCTTTTTTTCACTTTTTACAGCTTTCAGTTCGTATTGCACATTACCCCTGAAGTTACTCGTATAATCCCTTTTCCCGAGGGATAGACCAGAGTAAGTGATGTAGAGAGGAATATTATCAAGAGGTTCAGCCTCCTGATCAGAGATGATATAGTTGATGGTTAGCGGTAAACTTCTAACGCATTCTATTTTTTCGGGGCCTGATATTTTTATACCGGATATTGTTTTTACAAGTTCCAGGTATAGATGATTGCCCAGGTGGATGTCAGAGCCTTTCCAATTCGTTTCCAGCGGATCATCCAGATAATTCTTTATAGCTTCCAGTGCTTTAATATGCCATATAATAGCAGATCTGAGATTGTTTTCCTTTTTAAAGCTATCAGCCTGAGCTAATTTCTGTAGAGCCAGGTCTATTGCCTTTTGCCGGTCTGCCGATACTTTTTGCCTGTAAACTGTTTTATTAAGCCGGTATAAGATCCAGTAACGTCTACCATCATCAAAGGTGTTTACAATTTCATAACCGGTAAGGCTTTTACTGCTTCTCAACCTTATACTTTGAGTAAAATCCTGTGTAAACTGATCGTTATTTTCAATCTGGCTCAAAACGGAATAAGTAGAAACCTCTGTACTTATTTCACTGATCAAATCCGATAAAGCGACTTCCTTAGCCTTTTTCTGATACAAATAATCATCACCCTGCTTGGTGGCTGATCCAATACCATAATAAAAAGCGGCATCAGTTGGTCTTTTCGTTACCCAATCAGGCGCATTTTCTTTTTGAGCTACTTTTTTGGAAGACCCGCAGGCAACGATTAAAGGCATCAGAAGTATGAGATAAACTTTCATTAATCCTGGTATTTCAAGATGGCGATAGCCATTCGGTTAGCTATCTTTTCTATTGCACTTTGCCTTAGGGAAGCGATGGATTGTATTTCCCTGCGGGCGGTTATTTTTTGGTCAAGCTGTCTTTTTTGCCTGAAGCTATTAAACAGTTGGTCGTTCTTACTGGCTGAGTTTAAAATATCCCATGTACCGGCATAAAGGTAGCGGGTGTTTCCGTTGTAATTCACATAATTTACAACATCTTCTTCATTTACTTCTATATTATCACTAAATATTATCTCTCCGGTTTCGGTAGATACTATTTTGTAGTTAAAGGTATAGTTGACTTCGTTTTTCCGGTAATATTCACGGTAATAGACCTTGTTATACGTCATATCGGTATAGACCTTGCCTGTTTTGGGATTTTTTCTTTTCACAGGGCGCCCTACATAACCTTTTCTTCTGTTATTAAGAATTTGTCCTTCTCTTTCATCTGCTACAATAAGACTTCCCAAAACCAGGGCCTTGGCTCCCAGTATTTTACCGGCTTCAGCTACGCTTTCAGGATCAATTCTTTCATCCATGCCTAGTTTTTGTTCTTTGAAAATCACATCTACACTGCTGCGGTCTATTATTTTAATAAAGGGATCACGAGAATCCAGCATGTCATTTACAAAAGCAGTAGCTATAGCCTCTTCGAGACCTTTAACTGAAGTGAAATTGCTGAAGTCAGTCAGGCCTATGGTAAAAACACCCAACTTTAAACATTGCTCAATGTAGTAGTCTACCTCTTTATAGCCGGGGTCAATGTCTTTGACTTTTAAGAATTGTTTGTGGGCAGGGCGATATTTTTCAGCATCAAACAGATCTATACCTTTTCTGTACTCCGGTTCTATTTTGGCAAAGAGTCTAAACTCAGCAGCCTTTTCATATTCAGGATCCAGTTTTTCAATTTCATTTAGTTTTTCCTTGGCCTTGGTAAAGTTTTCACTTTCCAGATTGTTTAGTGCTTCTTCATAAAGACTTTTGAGGTAGAGTTCTTTTACTTCGGTAAAATAGTCATCGTAATTAAAGGGAAATTCAAGTTTGATCTTGTAATTGGCGAGTAAGTTGTAAAACTTTTTGGCCTCCAGGTAACTGTAAACCGCTTGTTTATTGGAAGAACTGGTGTAAGCCATGTAAAAATCTGCCATCAGATCATCCAGAACCCTTTGACCGGTTTTTTTAGCTTCGATCCTGGCTTCTACGTCATCAGGGTTTTTATTGAGGGCCTTCAAATAAAAGTCCACTGCCTCGTAATGCATGCCATGGGTCTCCAGTTCTTTGCCCTTTTTAACCAAAACCTTGCTTTGGTTGCAGGCAACCAGTAGAGTGAGGAAGCTTAACAGGAGTACTGTTTTTTTCATGAAGCAGAGGTTTGATATGCTGTTTTTCAAATATAATGCCGAAGAGTGAATGAACATCAATGTTAATTTAATGTTAACTGAATGTTTACTGAAAGTAAATTATTATTCGTATATTTGAATTGTAATTAAAATAAATGGCTATGAAAACGATAAATTGGATTACAGGTGTTTTGGTGATCATGGCTGTGACTACATTAACAGCCCAACCAGAATCAACCTATGAATGGAGGGGTAAACAGATTTTGATAACGCACTATTACTCCGATGGTAGTATTATGGAACAAGGGCATTATTTAAATGGTTTGCCTAATGGGAAATGGATGCAATATGATGAGGAAGGTAATGTGAAGACAGATGCTTTTTACGAGGAAGGTAGTAAAGAAGGTAAGTGGTTTATTTGGTCTGATGACCGCAGCTACTTGTTAGAAGTAACATACAAGGATAACCTTGTTGTTGCTTGTAATAAGTGGAAAATTGAAGAAAGAAACTTACTGGCAGGTAAGTAGGCTTGTTTGTTTGGTTAAAAAGGCGGTAATATTACCGCCTTTTTTATTTTTGGAATATGATACAAGCCTTAATATCTCCTGCCAAAACGCTTGACTTTGAATCTGAAAAAGAATTAGGAGTAGCAGAAGCTCCCTTTTTTCTGGATCAATCTGAGAAAGTTAACCGCAAACTCAGAAAATATAGCCGGAAAAAATTACAGCAATTGCAGAGCATAAGCCCGCAACTGGCTGAATTAAACTACCACAGAAACCAGGAGTGGGAAGCAGATCATAACTCAGGGATAACCCGTCAGGCTGTTTTTGCCTTTAAAGGCGATGTATATCAGGGCTTACAAGCTGATGAATGGGTACAGGAAGATATGGCGTTTGCCGAAAAACACCTGCTAATATTATCAGGCTTATACGGTATTTTAAGGCCTAATCATCTGATCAAGCCTTATCGCCTGGAAATGGGAACACCCCTGCCAGTTTACCGTTCTAAAAATCTCTATGAGTTCTGGAAAAAAACATTAAAGGAATTCTTTAAGAAAGAAATTCCGGCAGACGCAATAGTATTGAATCTGGCCAGTGATGAATATTTTAAGGCAGTACAAACGGCTGAGCCTAAACAGAAGATCATCAATACCACCTTTAAAGATTACAAGAACGGGCAGTTCAAAGTAATAAGTTTTTTTGCTAAAAAAGCGAGAGGGTTACTGGCTAACTACCTGATCCAAAACAAAATTAGTAATATTGAAGAGATAAAGGAGTTTAATAATGAAGGGTACTACTTTGACCCTGTATCTTCTACAACAGATAACTATACTTTTTTAAGGGAAAACAGATGAAAGTATTAAAAAAAGGATCAGGGTTGATATTTATCCTGTTGGTATTACTGTCTGGTAATCAATTATTAGCACAAAGAGTAAGAACGGCTTATACTGAATTTGCAGGAGGTGTAGGTACCTTAAACCACGCGGGAGACATTGCTACAACGAACAGTACAGAAGCTATTTTTAAAGAAGTAAGGCCGCAGATAAAGATAATGGCCAAAAGGCATTTCAACGATTGGTTTGGAATGGGAGTTGAGACTGGATACGGTTGGCTAAGTGCCAGTGACGCCAATCATTCTAATTTTGACAGAGGGTTTTCTACCGAAGTGGGAATACTTCAGATAAATGTTTTTTCAGAAGTTCATTTGATAAGATTTGGTAAATATCATTTGGATGATAAGTTTTCGATTTACCTGAAATTTGGAGGAGGTTTGCTGGCATACGACCCCGAAATAGTAGCTGCAGAAACATATGGCGCTACATATGAGCCCGCTTTGAATGCTTATACTTCTTTTAATACTTTTTTTGGTGGAGGAGTAAAGTTCCGGACCGACTACAGGGGAGTATTAGGAGTGGAGCTAGTTCTTCACAATGCTGGAACAGATCAATTGGAAGGCTTGAATATTACTACAGTAAGCTCTCAAAATGATGTTTACGGAGGTATCTTCATATACTACAGCTACCTGATTTTTTAGAATTGCCTTTCAAAAGCTCCCAGATCAGGTGTTCCGTTAAAATTCCTGTTGCGTCCTTTTATATCCCCGTTAACGATTATTCCATCCTGTATATTACCCTGGTCAACTGCCTGTGAATTACTATCCAGATTATAATTGTTGTTATCCCGGTTCAAGAATCCAGGATCAGTATTAATATCAATGGTGCCAGATTCAAAATGGGCAGGGTCATTTACATCAAATCCTCTTTCGCTAAGGTCAGTTTCCAGTTTGAGTATAGCACTGTTGAATCTGTAATTTAAAGGTTTGCTATTATCTTCAAATATTCCTAATTCCTGGCGGTTATTACCAGTAATTATACAATTGCCAAAATAAGCGTTATTGATCTCTCTTACTATCCGTACAATACTCCCCGTTTCATCCTGGAATTCAAAGAAATTAGTTAAGCCTACAGCAGGGTCATTGCGAGTAGATTGATTCCAGTAATTAGCAAATGTGCAATGCCTGAATTCATAACTGCCACCAAAACAATACATACTAAACAAACCGGTGTTTGCTACTACGGTATTTTCTGCCGACATATTGGCAAAGGCTCCGTACAGACCAACTCGGGAATGATTCAATATGAAAGTATTACTCAATTGTAAGTTGGGTACATCATTACTATCAACAAATAAACCGGTAGTTGCATTTTTGATCAATGCATTATTTATTATGTTATTAACACTACCGGTGCCCAGCCATATGCCTCCTCTGAACCCACCCCATTGCCCTGGAATATTTTCATAGAAAGGCTCTAAGCGATCGCTGGTAAAGGTTACAGAATCTTCAAAAAGAGGATTAGAACCTTCTGCAACACGTAAAGAACCTCCTTCAAATACCCATAAGCCGCTATTGTTGTGAAAGTGCAGGTCCGTACCTGGTTGTATCCTCAATATACATCCGTTATCAACTACAGCATAACCATATATAACATGGGGTTTATCGTTTGATAGAATAGTATCAGCGCCCCCGCAAATGATAGAGTAGGGCACTGTAATAGTGTTAGGCGGATCGCCAATCACCAGAAAGTTAGTCGGAAAGTGGTAATAAGCATCCAGTGCCTGTGCAACCAGTTTTACATTTTGAACTATTCCATTATTGGTAAACATAATACTGTCCGAACAGACCATATCCGTGCACAGGTTCAATTTGGCAGTAATTTCAATGAAAATATAAAGGCTGTCGTTGGGCAAAATCTTTACATTTCTGGCAACATTGCTGGCATGGCCGTCAATATTTAAGCGATAAACACTTGAACTACCGCCCCCCAGGTTTATTTGGTCGATATTTACGGTTTCATTATGAGGATTGTATACTTTGAGGGAGTAGGTACTTGAGTTAATATCCCTGAAAACGGTATCCAGGAAAACGGTATCAGTAGAGAATCTCAGTTTTACACCACTATTGGTAATAGCATCTTCCTTTCTACACGAAGCAAATATTAAGGCAAAGGCTATAAAACTAAGCAACAGGTTTCTTTTCATACGGTTCAATAACGTGCTATAGGAAGCAAAATTTCAAAAATGCGAAGATAATAGTTCACCGGTTGTCAAATTTATATACTTATATTATCTTTGCAGCCCTTTTTAGTTGGGCAAAATCCTAACAACTTTAAGAAGCCATTGTTATGAAAAAAGACATACATCCAGAAAACTACCGCCTTTGCGTATTTAAAGATATGAGCAATGATGAATGGTTTATAACTCGCTCTTGTGCCGAAACCAGAGATACCATTGAGGTTGAAGGTCAGGAATATCCTCTTATTAAATTAGAGATTTCTGCTTCTTCCCATCCATTTTATACCGGTAAAATGAAATTGGTAGATACTGCCGGCCGGGTGGATAAATTCCGCAACCGCTACAAAAAGTTTCAGAAGAGTTAAACTACTTCTGGCAGCTAACAATATTTTAACCCTTCTTGTAGAGAAGGGTTTTTTGTTTTTAAAACTTTGGTTAAGATTAGAGGAATTAGATCAGAATATAACATATTACTTTAAATTCAACCCCAAAATAGTTTTATGAATATCATTCTCTTTGACGATCAAAAAAGCAGGAAACAATTATTACCTCTGACTTTTACAAGACCTGTTGCAGAACTAAGAGTAGGGATACTCACCATCAGGGAAAAATGGGAAAAGAGATTAAAGGGCATTTATTCCTGGCAAACAGAACAATACCTTTCCGGGAAGTACCCAACTAAGGAAGGGCAAGATAACTACCTGATTAATGCTTCAGTCTGCCCCACTGACGAACTGGCTGAAGCTGTACAACAGTTGAACAGAGGAAGTATATTAATGCAAAACGGGAAAATAATTGCCTGTCATCCCGATACTGAAAAACTGGAAATTCCCGTAAAAAACCATATAATAGAGTTTGAAGGAGAATATATTCACATTGAATATCCCTGGGATATTTTTTCTAAAAACGGCCTGGAACTGGAAAGAGATTATGATCTACTAACCCGGGGCAGGACTTCAGCAGAACTGAGCAGCACCAATACCATTTTAGGTAGCAGGTTCTTTGCAGAAGAAGGGGCACAAGCCGAATGCGCTGTTTTCAATACTCTTTCTGGCCCGGTATATCTGGGAAAAGATACTGTTGTCATGGAAGGCTCAGTAGTAAGAGGAGGGCTGGCCCTTTGCGATCATTCCCAATTAAAACTGAGTACTAAAATATATGGGCCTACTACTATTGGCCCTTACAGCAAGGTGGGGGGAGAAGTAAACAATTCTGTAATACTCGGTTACTCTAATAAAGGACACGATGGCTTTTTGGGGAACAGTGTACTGGGAGAATGGTGTAATATTGGAGCTGATAGTAACAACTCCAACCTCAAAAATAACTATGATGAGGTAAAACTGTGGAGCTACCTTTCCCAGAGGTTTGAAAAAACAGGATTGCAATTTTGCGGGCTCATTATGGGCGATCATTCCAAATGTGGTATTAATACCATGTTTAATACCGGAACAGTGGTAGGTGTAAGTGCCAATATTTTTGGATCCGGTTTTCCCCGAAATTTTATCCCTTCCTATTCATGGGGCGGAGCCAGTGGTTTCACAGAATACAAGCTTAGTAAGGCTATGGATACTGCCGGCAGGGTAATGCAAAGAAGAGGGGTGGAGTTGGATTTAAAAGAGAAAAATATCCTCCAGCATATATTTGACCTCACCGCCAGCTTTCGCTGACCATCTGTTTGGCACAGGGATTGACTTATATAGGGCCTCTTTGCTAAATGCGGTTTACCCGTGACAATTTGGCTCAAATACTAAAAAATGAAATCCGGAGATCTATTTGATATTGACAGCCTGTCATTAGACAAGATTATGAATGAAGAAGCGGAATTTATTCCGTTGATGACCAATGAAGATGAAGACAATATGGAGAAGGAAGAACTTCCTTCGGAATTACCCATTCTTCCCCTGCGCAACACGGTTTTGTTTCCCGGGGTGGTGATCCCCATTACAGCTGGCAGGGACAAGTCTATTAAACTATTACAAAAAGCCAGTAAAGAAGACAAAATTATTGGCGTGGTAAGTCAGCGCGATGCCGATAATGAAGACCCTGGCTGGGAAGACATCTATCCTGTAGGTACAGTAGCCCGTATTGTGCGTATGTTTAAAATGCCCGATGGCAATACTACCGTTATCATCCAGGGTAAGAAAAGATTTTCGTTACGCGAATTGATCTCAGAGGAACCCTATCTGAGAGCAAGGGTGGAAATGCTGGATGAGAAAAAAGAAAGCCGTAATGATCCCAAGTTTGTCGTACTGATGGACTCTATAAAGGAGCTGGCCTTAGAGATCATAAAAGAATCACCCAACATTCCCAGCGAAGCTGCCTTTGCCCTTAAAAATATTGAAAGCGATACCTTCCTGCTCAATTTCATCTCTTCCAACATGAATCTCGATGTGGAGAAAAAGCAAAAAATGCTGGAAACCAATGAGATGAAAAAGCGAGCCAATGAGGTACTCAAACATCTCAACCTCGAACTCCAGATGCTGGAGATGAAAAACGAGATCCAAAGCAAGGTTAAAACAGAGTTTGACCAACAGCAACGTGAGTATTTTCTGCATCAGCAGATGAAGCAAATACAGGAAGAGCTAGGGGGTAGCAGTTCCGAAACAGAATTGGAGGAAATGCGCCAAAGAGGCAAAAAAAAGAAATGGCCTCAGGAAGTAGCTGATACTTTTGAAAAAGAGATAAAGAAACTACAGCGTATCAATCCCCAGGTTCCGGAGTTCAGCATCCAGCGGAATTACCTGGAGTTTTTACTCGATCTGCCCTGGCAGGAATACAGTAAGGATTCTTTTGACCTTAAGAAAGCCCAGGCCATATTAGATCGCGATCATTACGGATTGGAAAAAGTGAAGGAAAGGATTATTGAGCATTTGGCTGTACTTAAGATTAAGGGCGACATGAAAGCCCCAATACTTTGCCTGTATGGACCTCCCGGAGTAGGTAAAACCAGTTTGGGTAAATCTATAGCAGAGGCCTTAGGCCGCAAGTATGTACGCATGTCGCTGGGAGGTATGCGAGACGAGGCAGAAATAAGAGGCCATCGCAAAACATATATCGGTGCCATGCCGGGGCGGGTTGTACAAAATATTAAAAAAGCCGGCACTTCCAATCCCGTATTTGTTTTGGACGAGATTGATAAATTGGTAAGTGATGGGCATGGTGACCCTTCTTCTGCTATGCTGGAAGTACTCGACCCCGAACAGAACAATGAGTTTTACGATAATTATCTGGAGTTGGGCTACGATCTCAGTAAAGTAATGTTTATTGCTACAGCCAATAACCTCAGAACGGTTCACCCGGCCTTGCGCGACCGGATGGAAGTAATTGAGGTCAACGGTTATACAGTAGAGGAGAAAATAGAAATAGCCAAAAGGCATCTTTTGCCCAAACAGTTGAAGGAACACGGTCTGAAAAAGAAAGACCTGAAGCTGGATAAAAAGACTTTTGAGTTCACTATCGACAATTACACCAGGGAATCGGGAGTGAGGGGACTGGACAAGGTATTGGCTAAATTGGTTCGTTACGCTGCTAAAAATATTGCAATGGATCAAGAATACCAGCTAAACCTCAACCCTCAAAAGGTAGAAGAGATACTTGGGACGCGAAGGTTTAACAAGGATAAATATCAGGGTAATGAGATTGCCGGGGTAGTTACGGGTCTCGCCTGGACACCTGTAGGGGGTGATATACTTTTTATAGAGTCATCTATCAGTAAAGGAAAAGGCAAGCTTACCGTTACGGGAAACCTGGGGGATGTAATGAAGGAATCGGCTGTGATTGCCATGGCTTACCTCAAAGCCAATGCAGAAGATTTCAATATCGCTTACGAGGTATTTGACAAGTGGGATGTCCATATCCATTTTCCGGAAGGCGCTACCCCTAAAGACGGGCCTTCAGCCGGGATCACTATTTTAACCTCTTTGGCTTCGCTCTTCACCCAACGGAAGGTAAAAAGCCATTTAGCTATGACGGGTGAAATCACCCTGAGAGGAAAAGTCCTTCCGGTGGGAGGTATAAAAGAGAAGATACTGGCTGCCAAAAGGGCTGGTATAAGGGAGATCATTCTCAGCGATGAAAACAAAAAGGATATAGAAGAGATCAGCGAAGACTATTTAAAAGGATTGACTTTCCACTATGTGAAGAATATGATGGAGGTTATCCAGATTTCACTTACTCGACAAAAAGTAAAAAATCCTTTAAAAGTTATCGCTTAATAATCTAATCCAGGTCTGATTCAATAGATGTGAAAATTCACCGTTTATTAGGGGAATTTCATTTCTTTGCTCCATGCGAAAACTACTTGCGCTAGTATTTTTTAGTGTTTCTTCCGTTTTATGGGCTCAACTCGGAGGTAGTTCCACTTATCAGTTCTTAAATTTAGTGCCTTCGGCCAGGGTAGCAGCTCAGGGTGGGAACGCTATTGCCAATCCTGAAAGCGACCTCAATTTTGCGATCTGGAACCCTTCTCTGCTCAATGAAGAGATGCACGGGCAGGTGAGTGTTAGTATGGTAGATTACGTAAGTGATATAGTAGTAGGCGATGTTAATTACGCCCATCATTTTGATAGCATCGGAACTTTTTTTGCCGGTGTGAAATTCGTTGACTACGGTGATTTTGACCGTACGGATGTTTTGGGCGTTAAGCAAGGAACCTTTTCGGCTACCGACCTGGCCTTAAATATCGGCTATTCCTACACTATCGATACCAACTGGCGGGTAGGTGCCACCATGAAGTTGATCAACTCTACCTACGAAAGCTTTACTTCTTATGGTATGACGGGTGACCTGGCAGCCACTTATCAAATACCTTCCAAAAGAATAGTGGTTGCCCTGGTGGCCAAAAATATAGGCTTCCAATTCAGTCCGTATAACAATGAAAGAGAATCTCTGCCTTTTGAATTACAGCTGGGTTTTTCCAATCGTTTTGAACACCTGCCATTGCGTTGGCAGATCACTTTTGAACAGTTAGAAACCTGGGACTTGCGTTATCGCAATCCTAATGATGTACAAACCAATCAATTCACGGGTGAAGTGGAAGATAATTTTCCTTCTATTTGGAATAATATTCTCAGGCATATGGTATTAGGGGTAGAATTCTCCCCTACAAAAAGTTTTAATCTTCAATTTGGGTATAATTTTCGCAGAAGGCAGGAACTCAATCTTGATACCCGTAGGACGGCTGCTGGCTTTTCTTTTGGCATGGGGATAAAGATTTCTAAATTCCGCCTCAGTTACGGCCGCAATATGTATCACGTTGCCAGTAATGCCAACCACTTTTCTATCATCACTGACTTGCAGGATTTCAGATGACAACAAAACCGGGGATCAATATTGCCATTGATGGCTATTCCTCTACCGGCAAAAGCACCTTAGCTAAGAGTTTGGCGGCCAGTTTAGGTTACCGTTATATAGATACCGGGGCTATGTACAGGGCTGTAACCCTTTTTGCTTTAAGAAATGGCTTAATTGATCAGAATAACGATTCTGTTATTAATGAAAATATTGCCCAGCGGATTGAGCCTGAAGTAAAGCTGATGTTCCGGTTCAATCCTGAAAAGAACCTTTCCGAAATTTATTTGAACAATGAAAATGTGGAAGATGAGATCAGGAAGATGGAGGTAGCCCGCCATGTAAGCAGTATAGCTGCTATTTCAGGTATCAGGCGTTTTTTAGTGAAACAGCAGCAGGCAATGGCCAGGGAGAAGAGAGTCGTAATGGATGGCCGGGATATAGGTACAGTGGTTTTGCCTGAAGCTGAACTCAAGATTTTTATGACAGCCAGTGAAGAGGTAAGAGTGGAGAGAAGGTTTAAGGAATTACAGGCTAAAGGACAGCAGGTTACTAAAGAAGAAGTTGCCCGGAATATCAGCGAACGTGACTATAAAGATACCAGCCGGGAAGATAGTCCCTTGAAGCGAGCTAAAGATGCTCTTCTATTGGATAATTCAGATTTAACTCCCTCAGAGCAATTAGAGGTGGTTCTGGGCTGGGTCAGGGAAAATATCTAATCAATCTCATTCCAGTCATCGGGTAAGCGGTCTTCTCTTTTGGTTTCTTCCAACAACCACTTTATAGTTTCGATGTATTTGTGTTTGGCTTCTATTTGGGGCATACCCTCTAGCCGCTTCCACGAATCGTGTTTGAAAGTTTGAACTACGTTAGATGATTCTGTGGGTCTTTCGTAAATATTGTCCCCTTCTGTTGCCTGTTTAAAGTAAGCGTAGGCAATTAACATATTATCGGCAGACTGGGGAGGCATATTGTTGCCTATTTCTACGTATTTCCAGAATTCCTTGTCTAATTCTTTACCCTCCATAAGTGGGATTACCTAATTATTTCAATTCAGCCAAAACTTGTTCGCCCCCTCTGGCCTTATCTCCTATCTTTACCATAATATTGGCATCCAAAGGTAGCACAACATCTACCCTTGAACCGAATTTAATAAAACCAGAGTCTTTTCCCTGTAAAACTTTTATACCCTCTTTGGCATACATCACTAACCTGCGAGCCACAGCCCCGGCAATTTGCTTGTACATAACCGGGATACCATCTTCATTTTCAACTACTACTGTGGTACGTTCATTAAGCAAGCTGGATTTGGGATGCCATGCTACCAGGTAAGCGCCAGGGTGGTATTTAGCATATTTTATTATTCCCGAAACCGGATAACGGTTTACATGAACATTAAGAGGAGACATAAAAATACTGATCTGAATGCGCTTGTCCTTAAAATATTCCTGTTCGTCAATCTCTTCAATTGCTACGATCTTGCCGTCTGCCGGAGCTATGACCTTTTCACTGTCAATATGGGTGTGTCTTCTGGGATTCCTGAAGAATTGCAAAACTAATATGTAGATAATGATGCTTGCTATTAGAGAGATATTGTGAACCCATTCATTGGTAAACAGAATGAAAAGAGCCAGGTTTATCGCTGCCAGTATAAGTAGAAGGTAGAAAAGAATTTTACGTCCTTCGGGGTGAATCCTAATCATAAGTTAAAATTTTCCAGGATGCGAAGATAAAAATAGGCTGCTGGTAAAGCGAATAACAGGCTATCAATGCGATCGAGAATCCCACCATGGCCGGGAATAAACCTTCCACTGTCCTTTACCTGAAAATACCTTTTTACAGCAGATTCAAAAAGATCTCCCAGGGTACTGAATATTGAAACAATACCCGCTAGGCCCAGCCATTCAACTAAAGAAAGATAATCGAAATAATTGCTCATAATCCAGGCTGTTAAAAGAGTAAATATTATCCCGCCAATAAAACCTTCCCAGGTTTTATTAGGGGAAATACGTTCAAAAAATTTGTGTTTGCCCAAGAAACGGCCGCTTAAATAGGCAAAAGTATCACCTGCCCAGATGAGAATAAAGACCGATAATAAGATCCAATTTATCCTTTCTGCTTTGTAAAAAGGGATCAGGGTGATGAGGAACATGGGAATTCCAATGTAGATCAAGGCGAAGGTAACATGAAAAAGTCTGGCTAGATTATTACCTCTTTTTGTAGAAAATGACTGGCTGATATACAGGATTATGATAAACAGAAAAATGAAAGTTGAAAAGAGGCTGAACTTTATGTCAGACTCTTTAAAAAAACTGTGATAGCTGTAGATAAGCAGCAGAATGATAACAGTTGAGAGCCCAACGCTAAGCTTTACAGGTTCATTTTTTCTGAGTTGCATCCATTCGGCCATAGCAGTTAGGGTTAAGAGAAAAACAAGTAAAAACTGCCCGTACATGCCGGTTAGGCATGAGGCAATGATTACCATCACATATACTAAACCACTAATGCTGCGTATGAACAGTTCTTTCATCAGAGCTGATCTTCCAGTAAAAGCAGATAGATGTCTTTATTGCTGAATTGCCCATCGGTATTCTCCATTGTGCCGCTTTCTTTAATGGGGCCTTTAATAGTGGTGATCTGTGAAGGAATATCCCCTTTGTATTTCACCCGTATTCCGGTAAGAGCCGACCTCAAGTTTTCTACAATCTGACTGGTTTGGGATATTATTATGAATATTTCTGGCAGGTCAGCCAATTTTTTTCCTTTGGTTTGATTGGCGGAGATCATTATACCACCATTGAATGAAACCAGGAATTCGCAACCACAACAAAAAGCATCGTCCGAAGCAGTAGCATTTTCTGTATAAGATAACTCTGCCTTTGATAAGATAGATTGAAGATTTTTGTCATAACACGATATAACTTCAAGGCCGGATTCTGTCGTAATACTTTTGAGGTAAGTAAGGGCTTCTTCTTCGTTTTCGCAATAGAGAAACTTACCGCCAGATGTAGTAAAGCTTTGTACAAAAGAAAGGTCAACCGATTCTTTTCGCTCAGGAGCATAAAGACCTTGCGGTTGACCTCTCTCTTTTGCTTGCTCTGATGGCTTACCACTAAGGGTGGACATGAATTGTCCAAACCATCCTTTCTTTTTTTTAGAATCCCCCATTCAAGTCATTTTGTTTTTGGAGGACGGTTGACATACCTTCTTACTGCTTGTTTTCTTCTGTTTCGGTAGTTTCTTCAGCGTGGTCATCTATCTTTATACTTTGCTGGCCATTTTTTGAAACAGTTTTTTCGGACTCTTCACTTTGGCTGGCTTTTTCCCAGGGCTGCTTACCAAATATTTCCTCCAAATTTTCCTTAAAAATAACTTCTTTTTCAAGTAATAATTCGGCCAGGATAACGAGTTTTTCCTTGTTGTTTGTTAATAATTCTTTAGCTCTATGATATTGCTCTTCAACTATTTTGCTGATCTCTTCGTCTATTATTTGGGCAGTTTTCTCACTGTAAGGCTTATTAAAGCCAAATTCATCACCACCCTGGCTGTCGTAATAAGTGATATTGCCAATTTTTGAATTAAGTCCGTATATAGTAACCATCGCTCTGGCCTGTTTGGTTACTTTTTCCAGGTCACTCAAGGCTCCGGTAGATATCTTTCCAAAAATGATCTCTTCAGCTGCCCGGCCTCCCAGGGCGGCACACATTTCATCGAGTATTTGTTCTGTATTGGTTATCTGTCTTTCCTCGGGCAAATACCAGGCTGCACCTAAAGAACGACCGCGGGGAACAATGGTTACCTTAACCAGAGGGGAAGCGTGTTCCAGCAACCAACTTACGGTGGCATGCCCGGCTTCGTGATGGGCTATTACCTTTTTTTCCTCAGCTGAAATGATCTTATTCTTCTTTTCTAAACCACCAATGATCCGGTCTACAGCATCGAGGAAATCCTGTTGTTCTATGGATTTTTTCTCTTTACGGGCGGCAATAAGGGCAGCTTCGTTACAGACATTGGCTATATCAGCTCCACTGAATCCAGGAGTTTGTCTTGCTAAGAAGTCAGTATCAACTTCTGAGGAAAGCTTAAGAGGCTTTAAGTGAACCTGAAAGATCTCTTTGCGTTCGTTGAGGTCCGGTAAGTCAATGTAGATCTGGCGGTCAAAGCGTCCGGCCCGCATAAGGGCGCGATCCAGTACATCAGCACGGTTAGTGGCTGCCAGAACAATCACATGTTCATTGGTGCCAAAGCCGTCCATTTCCGTTAGTAACTGGTTAAGAGTGTTTTCGCGCTCATCATTGCCGCCACTAAAAGTATTTTTACCCCTGGCCCGGCCAATGGCATCTATTTCATCTATAAAAATAATAGAAGGCGATTTTTCCTTGGCTTGCTTAAAGAGATCCCTTACCCTGGAGGCTCCAACTCCTACAAACATCTCTACAAAGTCAGAACCTGAAAGCGAAAAGAAAGGCACTTTAGCTTCACCGGCCACTGCTTTGGCCAGTAAAGTTTTACCGGTACCGGGAGGGCCTACCAGTAGAGCCCCTTTTGGAATTTTGCCCCCCAGAGAAGTGTACTTATCGGGGTCTTTGAGAAAAGCCACAATTTCCTGTACCTCTTCTTTAGCTCCTTCTAGACCGGCTACATCTTTGAAGGTGACTTTTACATTGGTGTTTTTATCAAACAACTGGGCCTTTGATTTGCCGATATTGAAGATCTGGGCTCCTGCTCCTCCTGCTCCGGAGCTCATCCTGCGGATAAAGAAAAGCCAAATAGCCACCATCATAAGAATAGGGAAAGTCCAAGCCAGGATATCGCCCCAGTAGTCTTTGCGTTCTTCATAAGTCGGAATGATCTTTTCGCTGGCCAGCTCGGAATGTTGCTCATAAAAATTTTCCAGATTGGCCCTGAAAGCTTCGTCAGGCATTTCAAATGCGAAATGAGGGCCTGAATTGACTCCGCTAATGCCGTTGCTTCTTAAGTCTTTATACTTCTCTTTTTCTTTTAGGGAAGAGGGTTTAATAAAGATCTGAACTTGTTTTTCGTTGATGATCTTAATTTTTTCGACATCATTTTCCTTCAGCATCTCTGTAAATTCACTGAAATCGATATCCTCAACGTTAGAATTGAGGGTGCCAAAAATTTGCAACCCTATAAAAAGAAGAAATATAGCAGCATAGATCCAGTAAAAATTAAACCTGCGGTTTGGCCCTCCACTGGGTTTCTTATCATTTCCTTCGCTGTTATTTCCTTTTGAAAACTGTTCTTTCAATTTCTCTAATTGGTTTTTATCCTTTTTTTCCATTACTCACAATCCGGGATTAACTAACATTCACAGCAGTTACTTTAGCATCGCCCCACAGGCTTTCAAGGTCGTAAAATCCGCGGGTATGCTTTTGAAAAACATGGGCAACCACACTTACATAATCCATCAAAATCCATTCAGAATTATCTTTGCCTTCTACATGCCAGGGCTTTTCATGTAATGTTTCCCTTACAATTTTTTCAATAGAATCACTAATGGCGTTTACCTGGGTGTTGGAAGTGCCTTCTGCAATAACAAAATAATCGCATACAGAGTTTTCGAGCCCTGAAAGATCGAGTACCATTATACCTGATGCTTTTACATTTTCCATACCCTTAACGATTTCATACACCAAATCGGGATAAGTTTGTCCGCTTTTGTCTTGCTCCATCAATACCTTACTTACTTTTGCAGGCTAAAATAACTAATAATTAACGGCTTACGCCTGTTTAAAAGTACCTTCCTCTAAAAAATGCAAACACTATTTATCGGAAAAAAGCATTTGAAATTCAATCAACTGAAATCTACCAATACCTGTATGAAGGAATTGTTAAGATCTGATAAAATAATAGAAGGAACTATTGTTCAAACTGAGTACCAAACATCAGGCCGGGGACAGTTTGGCAACGAATGGACTTCTGAAAAAGGCAAAAACCTGTTGTTTAGTCTGCTTTTGAGACCGTCTTTTCTATCATCTGACCAGCAATTTTATCTTAATATGTCAGTTTGTCTTGCTCTGGCAGATGCTTTAAACCAATTAAAAGAAGGCTTTGTAGTAAAATGGCCTAATGATATACTCTTTAAAAAGAAAAAGGTTTGCGGGGTATTAATAGAAAACAGCCTTAGCGGAAATAAAATAGAACATTCAATAGTAGGTATCGGCCTAAATGTAAACCAGGAAGATTTTATATACCCTGATGCGGCTTCATTAAAAACGATTACGGGAAAAACTCAGGATATGAGTGAAATATTGAGAAACATAGCAGGTGGGATAGAGCAGCGCTACTTACAGCTGAGGTCTGATCTTCAATTGGTCAGGAAAGATTATCTGAAAAACCTCTATGGTTTCAGAGAGCATGTTCCGGTTTTGATAAGAGGTAAAAGGCTTTTAATACAAGTTGAAAATGTAGAAAAAAACGGTAAAATTATCGTTCAGCTTATTGGTGAAGAAGAATATAAAAGCTTTAACTTCAAAGAAATAAGCTTCGTGCTGGCTTAAAAGGAAGCCAGTTTATCGGCCAGGTTCTCAATAAAGTTTTTAAGAGGACGTTCCACCATCATTTTAAGCATAGGGTTAAAATTACCTTGAAAATTAAAAAAGGCTTTTGAGGTAGAATCATCAACTGCTTTGATATGGCAAGTAAGTGAAAAATCGAGCTTGGAGCTGACAGATTTCAAGCGTATTAAACGGGGTTCTAGTCTTTCATCAACTATCAGGCGCACTTCAGGCATTCCTTTAATGCCAAAAATGAAAGAATCGTTATCAGCTTCGAATTTGGTGACCGATTCAGGCATAAGTTCACCAAAGCTGTTAAAATCGTTTAGTTTATTGTAGAGCTCTTGATCAGATTTATTAACCGTTACGGTTTTAGATTCAATTTTAGTCATCGGTAATTTTTTAAAATTAATTAGCCTTCCACGCAGCGGGATCTTTACGCCACTTTTTTAAAGTAGCCAGGGTTTCTTCATTCAGATACCCTTGGGAACTTACCTGTTCTATAAGGTGTTCATAGTCACTGAGGGTAACCAACTCACAATTGGCTTCAATAAAATTTTGTTCGGCAATAGGAAAACCATAAGTAAAAAGAGCAACCATACCAGATACATTGGCCCCAGCTTCGCGCAAGGCGTTAACGGCTTTAAGGCTGCTACCACCTGTGCTGACCAGGTCTTCTACCACCACCACATTTTGAGCCGATTCCAACTGGCCTTCAATCTGGTTCTGACGCCCATGACTTTTGGCCTCGGGCCTTACATAAACAAAGGGCAACCCCATTTCCTGAGCAACTAGAATGCCCATGGCTATAGCTCCGGTAGCTACACCGGCAATTACGCCAGGTTGTCCATAGTGCTGGTGGATAGCTTTAACGAGATTTTCGCGCAAGAAAACACGTATAGCGGGATAGCTGAGGGTAATCCTATTATCACAGTATATAGGAGATTTCCAGCCACTGGCCCAGGTAAAAGGTTCATCGGGTTGCAATTTTATTGCCTTTATTTGCAATAGTTTCTCAGTGGTTAAGCGGGCGGTTTCCTTGTCAAAAATCATGCGCCAAATGTATAAAGTTTTCATCAACGATAATTCTCTTAGCTTCAGTAAATACAGTGTTTCTGGCAGTACTGAGGAATGGGCTTACAAAGGGAAAGAGCAATTGTGGTCTTTAGTCGGAAAACTGCAAGAACCGTCTGAAAATCTGGATTATACAATATTGTGTATAGATGTAGAAAAAGCCTGGAAAGAGTTTTGCAGCCTTTTTACGATTATAGAAGCTGCCGGAGGATTGGTGAAAAATCCTGAGGATGAATTGCTGATGATCTATCGTTTGG
This sequence comes from Owenweeksia sp., assembly GCA_028277105.1. GTDB lineage: Bacteria > Bacteroidota > Bacteroidia > Flavobacteriales > Schleiferiaceae > JANQHO01. Next base: position 48,268 of record JANQHO010000169.1, read on the forward strand.
GAAAATGGGATCTGCCCAAAGGCAAAATGGAAGAAGGGGAGACTGCTATGGAAAGTGCCCTGAGGGAGGTGCAGGAGGAATGTGGTATACCTGAACCAAAGGTAAAAGGAGAACGGCTCACCATGTACCATACGTACAAACAGGACGGTGAATTCATACTGAAGAAGACTTATTGGTTCGAAATGTATCTGAAAGCTGAGACGGAGCTCACTCCCCAAAAAGAGGAGGATATTGAATGGGCTGTTTGGGCAAGTCGTGGTGAAGTCCGGGAATATCTGAATAATACCTATGCCAGTATACGCTGGCTTCTAAAGCCCTTTACTTAATCCTTACAGGTTCTGGCACAAATTGAGTGTAATCCCCCCCGTTGCGGATTACGTCCCGCACAATACTGGAACTAATAGATGAGAGTCCTGAAGCTGTAAGCAGAAATACTGTATCCAGCTTATTTTCCAGCTTGCGGTTAGTTTGAGCTACGGCTTTTTCAAATTCAAAATCGGCTGGGTTGCGCAGGCCCCTCAGAATAAAGCCAGCCCCTTTTTCAATAGCGTATTTTACAGTAAGTCCAGTGTAATAATCTACCTCTATGTTTGGATAGTTTTCAAATGTTTCACTGATCCACTCCAGGCGCTGCTCCAAAGGAAACATATATGTTTTGTTGGCATTTTTACCTACTGCTACAATTATCTTATCAAAGAGAGTGGCAGCACGGGTTATAATATCTTTATGTCCCAGAGTTATAGGATCAAAGGAACCGGGAAAAACAGCTATTCTCATCTTTTGCTTTTTAAGGCATTTTCTACGGTAGCGTCAAAAAAGTCGTCTAAAGTCAACCCCAGGTATTTTGCCTGTTTGGGGATGATACTTTCTTTACTCAGGCCCGGAATAGTATTAACCTCTATCATAAAAGGTACGCCATTTTCCGTAATTATATAATCAATACGGGCTATACCATTCAGGTTAAGGCTCTCATAGATGAATTCACTTTCTTCCATGATCTGTGAGTAAGTCCCCTGATCAATGCGGGCAGGGGTTACTTCTTCGGACTGACCATTGTATTTGGATTCATAATCGAAGAATTCATTTTGAGGTACTATATCGGTACAGGCGAGTGCTGTGATGTGGCTGCTGTGATTACTGACCCCACAGGCTATCTCTATTCCTTTTACCATGGCCTCTATTATGATCTGACTATCATATTCAAAGGCGTGTTCTATAGCCTCTTCCAGATCTTCAAGGTGTTTTACCTTGCTTACTCCAAAACTGGAACCGCTGCGATTGGGCTTTACAAAACAGGGCAGGCCTACATGATCGATGATCTCTTCAACGGAATAGTCTTCATGGCGGGCCAGGTAATAAGCTTCTGGTATATTTACTCCCAGTCCTTTTAGAAGCATACTGCATTCCGCTTTGTTAAAGGTAAGGGCACTTTCAAACTGGCCTGAAGAGGTTTGGGGGATGCCCAACATTTCCAGGTAACCTGCCAGTGGGCCATCTTCACCCGGAGAGCCGTGAATGATATTGAACACGACATCAAAAGTGATCTTTTGACCGTTTACAGAGGCACTGAAGTCATTTTTATCAATGGGGTACTCCAACCCATCTTTTACCAATACCCATTTTTCGCGGGCAATCAATACTTTATAAACGTCAAATTTGATACGGCTGAGGCTTTGGAAAACCACGCTGCCAGAATCTAAAGATATTTGGTATTCGGGCGAAAAGCCGCCCATTACTACAGCAACAGAGTGTTTCATTTCGTCTAGGCGATGCTCAGCAAAAGTAGTTTTATTTGTTAAAGCAGCAATTTGTCACCCAGGTAACATCCACATACATTTCATTCTTTATTTCTTAGCAGTGTTTAATGATAGAATAAAACTATTTGCCTGGCATCTGCGTATGTAGTTTATTGAAAAACAATTGTAGCTATTGAATATGGAAAAAACCTATTACAACCCTAAGGATCTGAAAAAATTTGGAGAGATTGAGGAGTGGCAGCCTGAGCTGGCTAAAAAATTTTTTGAATGGTATGGTGATGTTTTTGCCGAAGGGGCGCTTACTGCCCGGGAAAAAGCTATTATAGCCTTAGCTGTTTCCCACGCTGTGCAATGTCCTTATTGTATTGATGCCTACACTACAGAATCTTTGAAGTTTGGTATTTCTGAAGCTCAGATGATGGAAGCCGTGCACGTAGCGGGAGCAATAAGGGGAGGAGCTTCCCTGGTGCACGGGGTACAGATGATGAACAAGGCTAAGAAGCTTTCTATGTAAAATGCTGAACTTATGATCAAATCTTTGAAAGCCAGAAAACACGAACTGGCATCAAAAGAAAGGCAAATAGAATTTTTGAGCAACGGGATATTCGGAGAGGGGGAACTACCTACCTTTAAAGAATCCCTGGGAAAAATAGAGATGTATCCCTTGCGACCCAGTGGTATTGAAATATTACAGGTTAACGTAGGATATATGTGCAACCAGGTTTGTAAGCACTGCCACGTTGATGCCGGGCCTGACCGCAAGGAGATCATGAGTCGCGAACACATGGAAATACTCCTGAATATCCTCAAGCAAACCAAAATACCCACCCTTGATCTAACAGGTGGTGCCCCGGAGATGAATCCCAATTTCAGATGGTTTGTAGAAGAAGCGCGAAAAACCGGGGTCGATGAGATCATAGTGCGTTCTAACCTTACTATCATAAGGGCCAATAAAAAGTATTATGAACTTCCTGAATTTTTTAAAGAAAACGGGGTGCGGGTAGTTTCTTCTTTGCCTTTTTACCGCAAGGATAAGACAGACCGCCAGAGGGGTGACGGAGTTTTTGACAAATCGATAGAAGCTCTAAAAATGCTTAACGCGGTGGGTTACGGCCAACCGGAAAGTGAGTTGACACTCGATCTGGTTTACAATCCCAATGGGGCTTATCTTCCTGCTGCACAAGCAGATCTGGAAAGGGATTTCAAAAAAGCCCTGAAAGAGGATTTTGATATAGAATTCAACAGTTTATTCACCATTACCAATCTTCCTATTGCCCGTTTTCTGGAATATCTTATTGCCAGCGATAATTACGAAGATTATATGGATACCCTGGTGAATGCCTTTAACCCTGCAGCGGCTATGGGAGTGATGTGCCGTAATACTATATCAGTTGATTATGATGGGTATATGTATGACTGTGATTTTAACCAGATGCTCAATAAAAAGGTATTACCTAAGGAAAGCCGGCATATCCGGGATTTTGATCTGGAAAGCCTGAACAGGCGGGAAATATTTGTACATCAGCATTGTTATGGCTGTACAGCAGGAGCTGGTTCCAGTTGCCAGGGTGCCACCATCTGATACTTTAAAGATTTGTCAAAGGAAATATATTTAGTGACTATTAAGTATGTATATCGTCAGGCTGCTCTTTGTCTTTGAGCTTTTTTTCATTGCGAGTTTAACCCTGTAATCCCAATATCTGGCAGAACGATTTGTTTTTTAACCTTTTTTAGATCAATCCAGCTCTCCAAAAACTCTTTGTAAAATTGAATTAACCCTTGCTAGCGGGTCTTTGCGTATTTGAGCCTCTTCCTCGGATACTTTCAGGAAAAGTCCATCCAGGCCTTTCTGAGTGGAATGTTCCGAAATATCGGTAGCGGTAATGGTCTGCATACTCATCAGTGAACCTATGGTACCCAACCCTACAGAGGTATTTAAAATATCATTATAATCCTCAACAAAACCTTCGTAAGCATCTACTACACTCTCACCTCCTACGGTAACAGTTTGTAAAGCAGCGTCAATTTTGGGTTCATACTGGTTGAAAAGTGAAGTACTGGTCTGGTCTTCCAAATAATCAGTGGCAGCGGTTTCTACTCCGCCAAACAGAATGTTGTTAGCATCTTGTATAGTGATCTCCTGTATGGCACTTACAAAAATTGGAGCGGCAGTAGCAGCAGCCTGTTCAGCAGCGGTATTGATACCTAGTATCAGTTCGTCTTCCTTGCTTTTCAAGCCCGGTATATTGAGTCCTAACAAGCTATTATTGTAGCCGTTGTAAAGCTGATCACCCGTTACCGTTATACCCAAAACAGTAAAGGATTTAGACCGAAAATCGGTAATTTGGCTATTTACTTCATCAGGCAAAAGTATCTTTACAGCCTGATCTTTAAAGTAACCTCCGGCCCGCGATAGTATGGAGGTAGAAGTATCTGTTCCAACGATCAGGGCTTCTTTGAGGCCTTCAGCTATTTCTGCATCAGTTAATCCGCCATTCCCTAAATTGAAGGGATTATCTTCCGAGCAAGCAGGCAAGCTAAGTACGGATACTATCAATAAGCTTTTGAACAGGGTTTTCATATACAAGACAGTTTTGAACAAATTTATATTTATATCTCTACAAAAAGGATTCCTTGTTTAAAAATCGAGAGTCAATTGCACACCACTCCGGTTTCTGTTGCTTTCCAGATTAGATAAACTTATGCCTAATAGCCTTACCGGTCTCTCGGGAAAAGTACTGTTTAGCAGTTCAAGGATCTTATCAAAAATATCTTTCCTGTTATGTACGTAATGTTGGAAGGTGTAACTGCGGGTGTGTATCTCAAAATCGAAATATTTGATCTTAAGGGTTAGGGTTTTTCCCTTGGCACCGGCACTTTCAATGCGATCAGTTAGTCTTCCCATAATATTCTCCAATGATTCCTTCATTTCCTCAAAGGTGCTGAGATCATTGAAGAAAGTCCTTTCGGCACCTATGGATTTGCGTATGCGATTGGGCTTAACCCGGCTTTTATGGATTCCTCTAACTATGTTGTAGTAATGTACCCCGCTTTTACCAAATTCTCTGATGAGCAAAGCCTGATCCCAGGTTTTGAGATCTTTTCCATTGTGAATGCCCAGGCGTTTCATCTTTTCAGCAGTTTTTTGCCCTATGCCGTGAAACTTTCCTATCGGTAAGCCTTCCAGAAAAGCAGTAACTTGGTCTGGCATGATGGTCTTTTGACCATTCGGCTTATTGATATCTGAAGCAACTTTAGCCAAAAATTTATTGACAGAGATTCCCGCTGAAGCCGTTAGGCCGGTTTTTTCATATATTTCTCTCCTTATTTCTTTGGCAATCTTAGTAGCCGTTTTTATTCCTTTTTTGTTCTCTGTTACATCGAGGTAAGCTTCATCTAAAGACAAGGGTTCCACCAGATCAGTATAGTCGTAAAATATCTCTCTGATCTGCCTGGAGACTTTGGAATATTTTTCAAAATTGGATCGTACGAAGATGATGTCGGGACATTTGCGGTAGGCCAAAGCAGAAGGCATAGCAGATTTCACTCCGTATTTACGGGCTTCATAACTGGCAGCAGCAACCACCCCTCTTTCTCTTGAGCCACCAACTGCAACTGGTTTTCCCCTCAGATGAGGGTTGTCTCTTTGCTCTACAGAAGCATAAAAGGCATCCATATCTATATGAATGATTTTGCGACTAATATTATCTGAAGTATTCAGGGTAAAATGAATTTTAAGGAAAACAACGGTGTTTTAAAATTACTGTTTTTAAAAATTATAAAGCTCATGATCAGGGGTGCAGCTAATGATTTCAATAATGATGTTTTAGTACTTTCGCCAGCAGATGCTTTCCAAAAAATCTAAATACGCGATAAATGCCCTGGTATATTTGGCGCGCAGGGCCAAGGAAGGAGCAGAGAAAGTACAGATTGCAGAAATATCTGAAGAACAGAATATTCCCAAGAAATTTTTAGAAGCTATTTTACTTGACCTTAAAAATGCAGGTATTTTGGGAAGTAAAATGGGCAGGGGCGGAGGTTACTATTTCAGGAGGCTTCCACGGGAGGTAAACCTGGCAGAAATACACCGCTTGTTTGACGGGGCAATTGGCTTGCTGTCCTGTGTTACTTATCAGTATTACGAGAAATGCGAAGAGTGTATAGATGAAGAAAGCTGCGGTATCAGAGAAGCTATTTTAGAAGTGAGAAACAGTACCGTGGAAATACTAAAGAGAAATACAATTGAAGAGATCCTCAACAGGGAAGATATCTTAAAAAGAAGCCGGAAGTAAAGTGTTTTAACCAAATAAAAAAAGCTCCTGGAGGGGAGCTTTTTCATCCGTAGGAGAAAATTATTTTTTGATCAGACGAATGGCATTACCTTCCTCATCTTTGACCATATAAAAACCTTTAGCTTGTTGACTCAGGTCTATAGATCTGGTTACATCGGTTTCCATGATAAATCTGCCATTCATATCATAAACCTTGTATATACCCGTGTTGTCAGTGTTAAATATACCTGTACTAGGGTTAGGATAGAAACTGTTTAGCATATTCACAGCATTTTCTTCTATACCTACAATACTAGCTCCCAATTCGTAAAAACTAATAGTTCCACTTACTTCACTTGATACGATTATTAAGGCTCTTCCAGAAGGGCTTTCGGTAGCCGGTACAAAAACAATTCCTTCTGGTCCCAGGTCGCCCGCTGCACTATCGCTGGCCGAAACGGAAAAATCGCGATTTAACTCATATTGGACAAAAGAAGGACTGGCCGGATTCGTTAAGTCGTAGATCATAATACCACCCATACGCTCCAAACCTATAAAAGCGTAAAGGGTTCCATCTACTTCACCTACAGCAACAGCTTCAGGCTCAGGACCCTTGTCATCACTGCGGTTCTGAAAAGACGAATTATCATCATTAGTAGAGTTGAATTCATTTGGATATGCCTGGGCAATAATATTCTCAAATTCATCACCGCTATCCCAAACCAACTGGCCGTTTTCATCCCATATACTGAAAGAGCGGGCACCAAAACAAAACAGTGAATCGTAAGTACCGTTGTTATCGTTATCGCCTAAACTGGATGTGATTTTTAAACGGCCCAAAACGTTATCATTTTGCAATACTGCAGCAGCGGGGAAATTGGTTAGGTTAAGAGTTACGTCTTTAACTCTTTCTTCTTCACTGTAAGCGTTGTAATCCCTGGCATCCCCTTCATTGGCAGTAGCAATATAAGTTTGGCCACTAACTTCAAAAGCTGTAATAGCATCGGGTTGATACATACCAAAAAGATAGTCATAGGTATCTATGTTGATTGTTCCCCTAGTATTTGAAGCATCCAGGCCATTACCCATTACACTGTGATCTTTGTACCCTAAACCAACTACCGTATCTAAGCTGGATGATGTTAAATCGATAATAGCTAAAGCATTATTTTCCTGACATACAACATAGGCTTTGGTAGAAGAACCATCTACGGTGATATATTCGGGCTCCAGATCCTGAGAAGGCATTTGTAAGCCATCGTTGCCGTATATATTGATCAAAGGATCGTAATTGCCATTGTCGAGGCTGGTAAAATCAATATCGGTTATGTCGTTCTGAGTTAAGTTGGCAGGGTCGTTAGTTCCAATGTTAATGATACTTACAGAACCTATCGGGTCAGTGGTGTAGTCAGAAGTAGGTTCTCCTTCGTTGGCAACCAGAATTTTTAAACCGTCAGGAGTAAAAGTAACCATATCGGGCAGAGCACCAACCTGCAACTGGCTGATATAAGTTCCATTGGTATCGATAAAGAGCACTTTACCTGGCAATTGAGGAAGGTTAGCTTCACCGGCAATAGCAACAACATTTTTTCCACTATAGGTAGCAACACTATTAACACCGGAAACATACAGACTCAAATCCACAGATGTGATGAGGGTAGGATTGTTCAGATCAGATATATCGATAATGTCTATCTGATTCAGGCTGCCATTAGTTGAAAACAAGCGACTGCTAAAGCTGTCGTAGGAAGTTATTTCGGTACCACCATCGTCATAAATACCAGTATAATAAGTTGATGCTTTGGAAAAGGGTAGCGTTTGAGCAACACTGCTAAGTATTGAAAACGTGAGGATAATGATCAAAGAGAGTAAATTTTTTTTCATTGTGTGTTCTATTTTAAAGCAAAGCAATAAACAGCTTGAGGAACTAAAGTTACCCTATTGTTAATTTTATAGGTAATACCAACTAGTTAAAGTTGAAAACCCATACCAACGTAAATATTGCGGGGAGCAGAAGGAATAATACCACGGCCGGGATAGCCGGTAGCCCTGTGGGTAAAATGGGCATTGTCGGTCAAACTATTAATGCCGGCTCCCAAAAGCAAACGTTTCCATTTCAAGGATAGTTTCTTTGGCTGCAGCGAGGGTTTGATCAATATCAGAAAGAGATAGAGCATTGCTTAAAAACCAACTTTCAAAAGCCGATGGAGGTAAGTAGATTCCCCTTTTGAGCATGCCGTGAAAGAAATCTTTGAAGTATTGATTGTTGCCATTGGCGGCCGTATTGAAGTCTACCACAGGGCTTGCTGTGAAATGCAGGCTGATCATGGAACCTATGCGGTTTATCTGATAGGGGAGGGGCTTGCTTTCTAATAAGTCCTTCAGACCAATTTCTATAGCTTCACATTTTTGATCCAGTTGAAGGTAAACTTCAGGATGTGTTTTGAGGTACTGCAATAGAGTTAGTCCGGCAATCATAGCAATGGGGTTGCCTGAAAGAGTACCTGCCTGGTAAACCGGTCCGGTAGGAGCTATAAAATCCATGATTTCTTCTTTACCTCCGTAGGCACCAACAGGCATACCGGCTCCGATCACCTTGCCGTAGGTTACTATATCCGCTTCAATTCCCAGGGTTTGTTGAGCCCCACCAAATCCCAACCGGAATCCAGTCATTACCTCATCAAAAATGAGAATGATGTTTTCCCTATTACAAAGCTGACGCAAGCCTTCAAGAAATCCCTCTTGAGGTAAAATACACCCCATATTGCCGGGTATAGGCTCAATGATAACGGCTGCTATTTCTCCCTGATTAGCTTCAACTAATTTTTGAACACCCTGTAGGTCATTGTATTCAGCCAATAAAGTGTCTTGTGCAGTACCTGGAGTAACCCCAGGACTATCAGGATATCCCAGGGTAACGGCTCCGCTGCCTGCTTTGATGAGAAAGGAATCACCATGCCCGTGATAGCAGCCGGCAAACTTTACAATCTTGTTTTTTCCGGTAAAACCCCTGGCCAGGCGGATAGCACTCATGGTAGCTTCAGTGCCGGAATTTACCATGCGGATACGATCTATATTGGGAATGCTTTCGCATATAAGCTGAGCTAATTGGACTTCCAGTTCAGTAGGAGCGCCAAAAGAAGTTGAGTCTATTACCTTTTGCTGAATAGCCTCTACGACCGGTTCATAGGCATGACCCATGATCATTGGACCCCAGGAGGCAATGTAATCTATATAGCGGTTGCCGTCTTCATCGTAGAGGTAAGCCCCTTTGGCTTTCTTGATGAATAAGGGTATTCCTCCCACCGATTTAAAAGCTCTTACAGGAGAATTGACCCCTCCGGGGATAAATTGGTTAGCTTTTTCAAAGAGATGCTTACTTTTTTGGGTATTCATGATTTTTAGTTTTCCTAAAATACAGAGAAACGGAGATACTAAGAATTATAAAAACTGTTTTGGACAGTAATTAATTTAGTTGATTAGGGTTATTTGCAGTTCTGTTTCTATGCATCTTTACGTTTAAATATTTATAAGTGATAGCAGGTGTATTTATTTGTTTTAACACAGAGAAACAGAGGCACAGAGGGTTAAAAGATTATCTGAATGATTTTTTTATTTTGCATTAGTAGCTCTGTTTTTCTGTGTTCAATTGCTTCAGAGTTAAGAAGCAAAAAAGATTGTCTAGTATAAGTAATCATTTGTTTTAACCCAAAGAAGAAAGGAGGCTATTTTAGAATTGCTCGAAATAACCATTGATGACTCTTCTTACCCCATCGATCAATAAAGGTTCGTGAAAATTTATCAGGAGGCCAAGTCTTTTATCAGCCAATTTCAAGTAAGAGTAGAGCTGGACTTCGTGAACTTTATGGAGGTTTTCAACGGCTTTTAATTCCAGAACCAGACTGTTTTCTACTAAAAGATCGATATAGAAATTTTTATAAATGGATTTTCCTTTGTAGCTGATATTGACAGGAACCTCACTGTCTACCTTGAAGCCTTTGTTGATTAGCTCCTCTAAAAGGCAAATATGGTAAACACTTTCTACCAGTCCTGGTCCTAATTCTCTGTGGACTTCAATGGCACAACCAATAACCTGATCAGTTAAGTAGTTCCACTGTATTTCAGTTCTTAGTTCCATATCCTCATTAGTGCAGTTTTCAGTTTAAATTGGGATAAATGTTTTGAATAAAATAGTCATTATCATTTTCCATTGTAACACAGAGAGATAGAGACATAGAGGTTTTTTTAAAACTATTTTCAGCAATTCTGCTTAAGCTACGCATAATTCTGTTTCTCAGTGTCTCTGTGTTTGGTTTGTTAGAAGCCTGATACTAGTTGGTGTTAATTATTTTATTGTAAAACAGAGAGTTATAGAACAGTTTTTGATAAGAAGTATTTATAGCTCTGTATCACGGTGTCTATGTGTTGGATTGTTTCACAAGCTAATGATAATTGACAAGATGCCTTAATTATTGGTTTTTGATTTATATCAAATATTTGATGATATCCTTTACAAAATAGGTGGCGATCAGATCGGCTCCGGCTCTTTTGATAGCGGTTAAAGATTCTACCATGGCCTGCTCTTCGTTGAGCCAGTCTTTTTGAGCGGCAGCTTTGATCATGGCGTATTCACCGCTTACGTGATAAGCCGATACCGGAACGGAAGAAACTTCTTTAACAGATTTTATCACATCCAGATAAGCCATAGCTGGTTTTACCATTACTATATCAGCTCCTTCTTGTATATCGAGCAGAGCTTCCTTAATCCCTTCCCTGTGATTAGCCGGGTTCATCTGATAAGTTTTTTTATCACCAAAACCCGGGGCGGAATCCAAAGCATCGCGGAAAGGACCGTAAAAGCAGGAAGCATATTTGGCACTATAGGCCATAATGCCGGTATTGATAAAGCCAGTGGTTTCCAAAGCTATGCGCATTGCCTCGATGCGTCCGTCCATCATATCGCTGGGAGCTATAAAATCAGCTCCGGCCTGAGCATGGGAAACCGCCATTTCTGCCAATACTTCTACCGTTTCGTCATTTAGTATTTCTTCATCTTCTACTAAGCCATCATGACCGTAAGACGAATAAGGATCCAAAGCCACGTCCGTCATTAAACATATACCGGGGACAGCTTCCTTAATTTCCCGGATAGCTCTTTGCATCAAGCCATCGGGATTCAGGGCTTCTTTGCCGGTATTGTCTTTGAGCATTTCGGAAACTTTGACAAAAAGCAAAGCCGAGCGGCAGCCCATTTTCCATAATTCTTTTACTTCTTTCCTCAAAAGATCGAGGCTAAAGCGATAGTAGCCCGGCATCGAATCAATTTCTTCTTTGATATTCTTGCCCTCGGTAGCAAATAAAGGAGCAATAAAATCAGTGGGAGAGAGGGAGGTTTCGGCTACCATATCCCGTATAGCCTTGCTGGCCCTGAGCCTGCGGGGTCTTATATTCATGTAATCCAATCTTTAGGTTTTTGTAATACTTTTATCAGCTTTTCCTCTTCGGTACCGGGCTTGGGTTGGTGGTTATAATCCCAGCGTACGCGAGGAGGCAGACTCATCAAAATACTTTCGGTTCGGCCATTGGTTTTAAGGCCAAAAAGGGTTCCACGGTCGTGTACCAGGTTGAACTCTACGTAGCGCCCCCTTCTTATTTCTTGCCAGTAGCGGTTTTCTTCGCCCCAGGGTGTATTTACCCTTTTTTCCACTATAGGAAGGAAGGAAGGAAGAAAAGCCTTTCCCATATCTATATCAAATCCCATCCAGTCCCGGGCTGATCTGTTCCGGTCAGGTCGCAGATAATCAAAAAAAGTGCCTCCAATGCCGCGCCCTTCGTTGCGGTGGTGGTTGCGGAAATAGTCGTCACACTGTTTCTTGAATTTTGGATAGAGGTCTTCTCCATGCCTGTCGGCCGCTGTTTTTTGGGTTTGGTGAAAATGAACGGCATCTTCTTCAAAAAGATAATAAGGAGTGAGGTCAGCTCCACCGCCAAACCAATGATCTATTCTTTCATCTTTATTGTTGTACATCTCAAAATAGCGGTAGTTGGCGTGAGTAGTGGGGACGAAAGGGTTTTCAGGGTGAATGACCAGGGAGATACCACAGGCAAAAAAGCTCTCCCCATCGGTTTTCATATTTTTTTTAAGGGCCTCTGGCATCTTGCCGTGTACTAAGGAAGTACTTACGCCTCCTTTTTCAAAAATATTTCCGTTGCTGATCACCCTGGAGCGACCGCCACCACCTCCGGGTCGTTCCCAATGGTCCTCTACAAAACGTGCTTTGCCGTCAATTTCTTCCAGAGCCTTGCAAATTTCATCCTGCAGGCTTCTTATGAATTCTGTGAATTCTTCTTTCATCTATGTTTTATTTCACCCCCTTATCATGCAAGTTTGGTATGTCTCCCTAAAAGGGGACAGCTAAAATTTATTTTAGCAAGGGTTACTAACCATATTCCTTAATAGCCTCCACAAAAGCTTTGGCATGAGCTACCGGTATATTGGGTAAGATACCGTGCCCCAGGTTAGCCACATAGCGATATTTACCAAAGTTATCTACCATTTGCCGGGCTAGTTTTTTGATCTCAGGAATTGGAGATAATAGCCGGGCCGGATCAAAATTTCCCTGCAGGGTTACGTGATATTGAGTGAATTCTCTAGCCATATGTGGACTGATAGTCCAGTCGATTCCCAAGGCAGAAACTGGCATTTGAGCCATTTCTTCCAGGGCAAACCAGCAACCTTTGCCAAAAACTATAACAGGGGCCAGATGGTGAATAGCCTCTACGATTTCACGAATGTAGCGGAGTGAAAAAATCTCGTAATCAACAGGGCTGAGCAGGCCACCCCAGGAATCAAAGATCTGAATGGCATCGGCTCCGCTGGCAACTTTCTCTTTGAGGTAGGCTATGGTAGCATGGGTTATTTTTTCCAATAGAAGGTGAGCTGCTTCCGGTTGGGTATAACAGAAGGCTTTGGCTTTGTCGAAGGTCTTGCTTCCTTTACCTTCTACCATATAGCAGAAAACGGTCCAGGGCGATCCGGCAAATCCGATCAGGGGAACAGCATCATTGAGTTCTTGTTTTGTAAGTCTGAGAGCATCCATAACATAATGGAGACGATCTTTTACATCGATCTCAGGTATAGCTTCTACTTGCTCTTTAGTGCGTATTGGATCGGGAATTACCGGGCCTGTACCGGGGATCATTTGTACTTCTACCTCAAGAGCCTGGGGAATCACTAATATGTCAGAAAAGATGATAGCGGCATCAACACCCACTTGGTGAACGGGCATTACGGTAATCTCGGTGGTCAATTCGGGGGTTTCCACTCTTTCAAAAAAGCTGTACTTCTCGCGCAACTTCATATAGTCTGGTAAATAGCGCCCGGCCTGGCGCATCATCCACACAGGGGGTCGTTCCACTTTTTCACCCCGCAGGGCTCTCAGAAAAAGGTCGTTTTTCACAGGGGATTGGCTTTAAAATATTCAATTACTTTATCGATTACCGATTCTAATGAAGGTTCATCAGCTAATACACGTTTATTTCTGCAGCGGGATCGAACGGCTTCACCGGTAGTAGCACCTATCACAAAAATCGGAATGTTTGGGGGCAGGCTATTTTTTTTGAAAAAGCTGAAAACAGCAGTAGGCGAGAGGAAAATAGCCCCGTCCAGGCTACCGGTAAACACTTCTTTATGTTTGAGATCAGTATGGTAAACGATCTCCTTGTTTACGGTAATACCTTTACTTTCAAGATATTCCGGAAGGTCATCCAGCGCTTTATTGCCGCAGAAATAATCTACTGATTTGACATCACGGTTGCGGGCAATGATTTGAGCCAGGCTGATGGCATTACCAGCACTGGCATCTACTTTAGCGCCAAAATCCTTGAGCATTTCCGTGGCGCGAATGCCTACCACAAAATTTTTTTTAAGTTCCAGGTTAATACCCCGGCTTCCGGCCAGTCTTTGCATACTGAACAAAGCATTTTTACTGGTAAATACCCGGGCCTGGGTCATGGGATTGTTGAGACGGTGCAGAAAGCTACTTTCGTCAAAGATGTATTTTACTTCAATAAAGTCATCCTGCTCCAGGGCAATACCATTCTCTTCCAGCTTTTGTAGCTTCTCTTCATCCAGTGTACGTGCTGAAAAAACTAATGGTCTACCTTCCTGATCAGGCATGCTTTATCTTTTTCATAATTTCTTTACCCCCATTTTGCAATACATGTTCTGCAGCTTTTTTACCTGCCAAATGCAGTTCATCCAGGGAATAAGTTGTTTCAATTATAGATTTACTTCTACCTTCCAGATCAAAAACACCGGCTTTGAGGTTAATGTTCTGATCCACAATCTCGGCTTTTGCTCCAACCGGTGCTGAACAACCACCTTCTACTAAGTTAAGAAACTGGCGTTCAGTGGTTATTTCGCTGTAAGTTTTTTTATGGTTAATCCCCTCTAAAATATCAATTAGCTTATGATCTTCTTTCCGGCAAGTAATAGCTATAACTCCCTGGGCCGGGGCAGGAATCATCCAGTCTAGTATCATGTACTTATCTGGCAAAAGTTCTATTCTTTCCAGACCTGCCATGGCAAAAATAGCACCCTGCCAGCTATTGTCTTCCAGTTTTTGTAAGCGGGTTTGTACATTGCCTCGGAGGTTGACCAACTTGTGCTGGGGATAACGACTTTTCCACTGGGCTATTCTACGGATGCTGCCGGTTGCAATGGTAGCAGAGGAACTGTAATCGTCCAGGAAGTTTGTGGAATCTTTATATACCAAAATATCCTCGGAAGGTCCTCTTTTCAAAACAGCTGGTAGCTCGATACTTTCGGGTAATTGAGTAGGATAGTCTTTGAGGGAGTGTACCGCTATATCTATTTGCTGACGGTAAAGAGCCTTATCCAGCATTTTAGTGAAAATGCCCACATTGCCAAATTCGTGGAGGGGGGTGGTAAGATCGATATCAGCATGTGATTTTACCGGAACTAATTGGGTTTCAAAACCACGGGCTTGTAATATTTTTTCTACAGTAACAGCCTGCCAGAGAGCCAGTTTACTATCGCGAGTACCTATGCATAAAGGTGTGTTCAAGGAAGGGATCAGTTTTCAAGCTCAAAGATATGGTGAATGGTTCGAAGGTCATTATTGATGTCTTCGCCACTTTTAAGCTTGCGGGCAAACTGCCCGGTAATGCGGTTCAACAGTTGACTGGCTAATATTTCCGCGTGCTCGGCATTGAGCTCGGGGAACTTTTTGAGAAAATTTTGTACTTCCTTGCTTTTCCAACCATCCATTTTTTGACGGACAGCCTGCAAGGTAGGGGCTACTCTACGGCTTTCGAGCCAGGTGTAGAACTCTTCTATGGTTTCATTGATAATAGCCAGGGCAGCGGGAACTTCCTCTCTGCGTTTTTGCATGCTTTCTTCTGCTACACCCGACAGGTGATCCACATCAAACACTTCAAAATTTTCAGTATTGTAAAGTTCCCTTTCAATATTGCGGGGCATACTGAGATCCAGCAAAAGGCGATGTTTAACTGTTTTGAAATGCTCGCGTTTTACCGTTGGCTGATCTGCTCCGGTTGCTACAATCACCACATCAGCTTCCTCTAAACCATTTTCCAAATGACCGTAGTCTAAATGCTTGACCCCAAAGCGCTCAGCCAATCTTTCGGCTTTTTCTTCAGTGCGGTTTACCAGGGTAATGTCTTTAATACCGGTTTGGTTCACCAGATTTTCACAGGCCGTTCGGCCTATTTTACCGGTTCCGATGAGTAAAACTTTAGGTTTGGGATTTTTATGCATGTATCCTTTTACCCTGGTAACGGCTGCAAAAGCAACGGAGGCCGCTCCATTGGAAAGCTGGGTTTCATTTTTTACCCTTTTTGAAGTCTGGATAGTGGTATTGATTAACCTTTCCAGGAAGGCATTGTGGGATTCCTGCTCTTTGGCAAGCTGAAAAGACTTCTTGATCTGTGCTATGATCTCAAAATCACCTAATATTTTAGATTCTAAACCCGAGCCAACCCTAAAAAGGTGCTCTATAGCATCGCGATTTTGCTTAATACTCTGATATTGATAAAAAAGCTCGTGGCCATTATCTGAATGTTTGCAGAAAAGTGAAATAATATCGCGGGGGCAATTGCCAAAGGCGTAAATCTCGGTGCGATTACAAGTAGAAAGTACCATAATGCCATCGCCCTGTAATTGCTTGTAGTCGAATACCAACCGGCTTATCTGTTCCTCGTTTAAGCTGAATTTTTCTCTTACTTCTACTTCAGCCGACTTGTGATCAATCCCTACCAGGAAAAAGTTAGAAAACTGACTGACTTGAAAATTTTTCATACTACTCTGCAAAAGTATCCCGTTGTAAAATCGGTTTATACCCGAAAACGAAATATTAATATCCCGATTAATAGAAACAGTTTATTTAGAGTTATTCTAATTAAGCTTAATTATAGCTTTGTGCAATATTAGACTGGTAGCGGGTTTTTAATTATGATATTTATCATATAAACGAAAAGTAAGCTGATGGAATTGCATTTTGAAATAGGAGGAACTGAAAAAAATACCCCAAAACGCAAATTGGAAAATACCCGGATTAGCGAAGGTATTTTTATGGTTAAGGTTGAAAACCAGGAAGAGAAATCTCTTCACCTGAAGCGGGATATAGACCAAAGCCTGATACAGTTCTACTTTGCGGTTGAGGGAGGAGCCGTATTCCATTTTAATCAGGGAAACTACCGCTTACAGTTAGAGAATGAAAAGAGCCTACTCTTTTACAATCCTTTAATGGTGCTGCCATTGGAAATTGAAATATTACCATCGGCAAAACTGGTATTCCTCTATATCACCGTTGAGAATTTGCATCGCCTTTTTGTAGAAGAGTCAGAAGAGATTGCCTTTTTAAACAAGGAAAATATAAATAAGAAATTTTATGCCGACCGGCCTTTACCGCCTATTCTTCTCTTAACGATCAATCAGTTATTTCAATCGGGAGTAAAGGGCCCGGCCCGCCAGGTGTTTGAAAAAGCTAAAGCTTATGAAATACTGGCGTTGTTCTTTAATAAGGAAGAAGGCAAAGACGTTGAGCAATGTCCCTTTTTAAATGACGAAGAAAACGTGGAGCGTATCCGATTGGCCAAGAGAATATTAGTACAAAAAATGACCAATCCGCCCACTTTGAAAGAACTTTCCCGCGAAATAGGACTTAATGAATATCGGCTGAAAGAAGGTTTTAGGAATATTTACGGAAAAACAGTTTTCCAGTTTCTTAACGATTACCGGTTGGATACGGCCAGGCATATGCTGGATTCGGGAAAACTCAAAGTAAATGATACAGCCTATCAGATAGGTTATACTAATCCCAGCCACTTTATTGCTGCCTTTAAAAAGAAGTTTGGGGTTACACCTAAAAAGTATCTTACAGGGAAGGTGATTAGTTAATTGGTAAACTGATTAAGTTGTTGGTTGATAATAGAATTTAAATGATAGAAAGAGCTGTATTATTGGTTAATCTGGGTTCACCGGATTCCTACCAGGTGCCGGATGTGAAGAAATACCTGCGTGAGTTTCTGATGGATGAACGGGTAATTGACTACCCTTATTGGTTCCGTTACCTGCTGATAGAAGGGATTATTCTGCGAACCCGTCCGCCTAAATCGGCAGAAGCCTACAAAAGTATTTGGTGGGAAGAAGGGTCACCTCTTATTGTGCTCAGTAAAAAATTACAACAGCAGGTTCAAAAGTATTCTGATATACCGGTAGGGTTAGGTATGCGTTATGGCAATCCTTCCATTGAAAACGGTATACATCAATTGGTTGAGGAAAACCCCGATCTGAAAGAAATCTTACTGATCCCGCTTTACCCGCATTATGCCATGAGCAGTTATGAAACGGTAGTGGTGAAAGCAAAAGAAATAGTAGATTCCAAGTTTCCGGGTTTAAAGTTGAAGATTAAGGAGGCCTTTTATAATGATGAGCGTTATTTGGAAGCTTTGTCCTCTACTCTAAGACCGGCTTTGGAAAAAGACTATGATCATCTTTTATTCAGTTATCACGGCATACCGGAAAGGCACGTCCGTAAATCGGATATCACGAACAACCATTGCCTGAAGGTAGAAAACTGCTGCCAGGCCGATTCCCCGGCCCATGAGTTTTGTTACCGTCACCAGACTTTAAAGACTACCCAACTGCTTGCAGGCCGGCTTCAATTACCCAGGGAAAAATACAGTACCAGCTTTCAAAGCCGCCTGGGTCGCGATCCCTGGTTAACACCCTTTACCGATAAAACCATAGTGGAGATGGCTCAGAAGGGTATCAAAAAATTGGTAGTGGTTTGCCCGGCCTTTGTTTCGGATTGCCTGGAAACCATCGAGGAGATCGGAGAAGAAGGACGGGAGCTCTTTCTGGAAAACGGAGGGGAAGAGTTTACCCTGGTACCCTGCCTGAATGATCAAAGCGATTGGGCAAAACTCCTCGCTGATTGGGGGAAGGAGGAACTGGTGGTTTGAGGTTTGTAGTTTAAATTCATCGCGACTACAGCAAAGTGGAGGGCTGGCATCTCAACTTCGAAAGGCAACAACAAGATCGCGGCCTGTCTACTGAACGCAAGCTCCTTGGTCACGATGTTTATACTGGTAAAAGTCTGATAGCATAAAGGCGAAGGCACTTTTCTGACATGACTAATGACCTGCAATTAAAACCGGATCTTTTGTATTTTTAGAAAAATCGGAAATGCTGATGAATCTGAAAGAAGAACTAATCAACAAGATAGAATTGATAGAAGATGAAAGCTTGTTAAAAGAGCTCCATCTAATTTTAGATACCGAATTACAAGCTGAAAAGGAGTATCCTTTAACCAAAGCTGAAATAGCAGCGGTTGAAGAAGGAATGGCTGATTATAAGGCAGGGAGGACATACGGCAATAATGAGGCGACTGAAAAACTGAAGCGGTGGCTAAAAAAGTAATTTGGACAGATAGTGCAGTTCAGGATAGATTAGCATTTACAAATATTGGAAGGAAAACAATCGATCAGACAATTACAGCAAGAAGCTTGAGAGCCTGTTTATTCGCTATGCTTCCACAATAGCAAAATTTTCATTGCTGGGGAAGAAAACAAATTATAGAGAAGCAAGGTTTGTTATCATCCGCAACTATAAAATGTTTTACATCATCCATAAAACAGAAATTGTGATAATAAGAGTTTGGGATACCAGGCAAGATCCGGAAAGGCTCCATCTGTAAAATATGCTTTACTTCTACTTGATTTTAGCAGGAGCAATTGCTTTCACGTTGAGTACTTTAACCGCAGGTGGCGGAGCGTTAATGTTATTACCGGTGCTCAGTTTTATGATAGGGGCGCAAAACGTGGCCCCGGTGATGAACCTGGGCAATTTCATTGGTCGACCGGTGCGGCTGGTACTTTTCTGGCAGTACATTCACTGGGAAATCGTGAAGTACTACCTCCCAGCTTCCTTAATTGGAGCTTTTGCAGGTGCCTGGCTGCTCAGATGCAGGTAATAATAGGTCTATTTCTCATTTCTACCGTCTTTCAGTACCGATTTGGCAAGCGCAAGCACAGCTTTACAATGAAACTCTGGTATTTTTTTCCGCTAGGACTGCTTATTCCTTTTATATCTACTGTTACCGGTGCCCTGGGCCCCTTGCTCAATCCTTTTCTACTCAATTACGAAATGAGCAAAGAAGGACTGATCGCTACCAAGACCTTTAACTCATTTGCAGCCGGGCTGGTACAGATCAGCAGTTACACTTTTTTTGGAGCACTTCACGGCAAACTTTGGTGGTGGGGACTGGCTTTAGGCGCAGGTATCAGCCTGGGAAATTATATGGGCAAAGCACTGCTGTCCCGCATTAGTGAAACCTCTTTCCGGCAATGGGCCATTGTCTTCATGGTAATAAGCGGTATCATTATGCTGTTAAAAATCTTTCTTTAGTCAGCCGCGAGACAACTTTTTATCATAACAGCTGTAATATTTGTAATTAAAATTAAGAAAAATGAAAAAATTATACGCTCTTTTATTTTTAGGTGGTATGGTGTTCTCTCTTAGCGGGCAGGTTGCCGACCGCACTGAAACAGATTGCTCTCAGAATAGCCGTAGTATCCATCAAGTACTGGGTGAGGGTAAAGTATTGATCATCGCTTCCAAAGGCCTGGATTGCTCTATATGTATGAGCCACGCTCCCCAGGTAGAGGCCTTTGCCGCCCAGAATGTTGGTTCTGTAGAGGTTTGGGGCGCTATGACTAAGCGGTACAGTGGAGCGGTTCCAACTTGTACAGAGGTAAATAACTGGTCTAATACCTATAACTGGCAAAACATATTTGCTTTTGTAGATCAAACTCAATACTACTACGATTTAGGTACTCCCAGATATTACGTTTATGATCCCCGTGATTCCAGTGAAGCTTACAATGGTTTTAGTTGGAGTGATGCCAAAGATAAAGCTGAGGAAATAGCCACAGCAACCAGCCTTAGTACCACTGAAGTTGCTAAAGAGCCCGAGGTAGAGGTTTTTGCGTACGACAATATTTTAGTGATAGATGGAACTATTTCTCTGCATACCAATGTAGAAGTTATTGATCTTACCGGAAAGCCAGTTTATAACACTTTACTAACTGGAATTAATGGCCGTCAAGAACTGGAATTTAACCGCCCCGGAGCGGGAATTTACCTGGTACGGTTGAGCTATGGCAACAAGGTCGTTACCAGAAAAGTAATGCTTAACTAATAATACCTAAGTAGGCTACTTGAAAGGAGTTTGGTCTCTTGTTGTAATGCAGGCCAAACTCTTTTTTTATTGAGCTCGATTCATACCGGGTGTAATGGAAATCCGGTATTTCAAGGAAGAAAAGGAGAATAAGCCAATAACCACATCAAGTGCGCGATACCTCCATTTTCAAACCCCAACTGCAAACCTCAAACTAGGAATACTCCCTCCACCTTCGGTCTACCGACTCCGGACTTAACAATATTATCACCCTCATAACACTAACCAGCTATTATTAAACTACCTTTGCCGCCATTTTTACAAAAGGACTGTTATGAAGTTGCGGAATATTGCCATTATTGCCCACGTTGACCACGGAAAAACCACTTTGGTAGATAAAATGCTGCTGGCAGGTAAACTCTTCCAGGATCACGAAAATCCCGGGGAACTCATCATGGACTCCAACGATCTGGAAAGGGAGCGAGGGATCACCATTTTGGCCAAAAACGTTTCTGTTCAATACAAAGACTACAAAATTAATATACTTGATACCCCTGGTCACAGCGATTTTGGGGGCGAAGTAGAGCGTGTGCTCAATATGGCGGATGGGGTGGTCTTGCTGGTAGATGCCTTTGAAGGGCCCATGCCGCAGACCCGCTTTGTATTGTCTAAAGCCATAGAACTGGGCTTAAAACCCCTGGTAGTGATCAACAAGGTGGACAAACCCAATTGTACGCCCGAAGAGGTACATGAAATGGTGTTTGAGCTGATGTTTAACCTCGATGCTACCGAAGACCAACTGGATTTCCCCACGATTTACGGCTCGGCCAAGAACGGATGGATGGGGCCTGATTGGAAAGCTCCCCGGGAAGATATCACCTATCTGCTGGATAAGATCATTGAACATATCCCTGCCCCCCAGCAAAATGAAGGGGCTTCGCAAATGCTGATCACCAGCCTGGATTACTCTTCTTATATCGGGCGAATCGCTATAGGGCGGGTACATCGCGGAAACCTAAAGCCTAATCAAGCGGTAATGCTCATTAAAAGAGATGGCTCCCAGGTGCGCTCCCGCATCAAGGAGGTTTTTGTATTTGATGGTTTTGAAAAGCGCAAAATGGAAGAAGTACATTCTGGTGAAATATGTGCCGTAACCGGACTGGAAGGTTTTGACATAGGCGATACTATAGCGGACGCGGAAAGCCCGGAGGCTTTGCCCACCATTAAGATAGACGAGCCTACCATGAGCATGACCTTTACCATTAACGATTCTCCATTTTTTGGAAAAGAAGGCAAGTTTGTCACTTCACGTCATATAAAAGACCGTCTGGAAAAGGAGATCGAGAAAAACCTGGCCTTGCAGGTAGAGGAAACCGACTCGGCCGATACCTTTAAAGTTTACGGACGGGGCGTACTTCATCTTTCCGTACTGATCGAAACCATGCGCAGGGAAGGTTACGAATTACAGATCGGCCAGCCCCAGGTGATCATTAAAGAAATTGAGGGGCAAAAGCACGAACCGGTAGAGGAACTGACGATCGACCTGCCAGAAGATGTCTCCGGCAAAGCTATAGAGACAGTAACCCTGCGCAAAGGTGAGATGCTGACCATGGAGCCCAAAGGCGACCGTATGCATCTGGAATTTCTGATCCCTTCCCGCGGTATTATGGGTTTGAGGAATTATCTGTTGACTGCTACGGCTGGTGAAGCCATTATGTCGCACCGTTTTAAAGAATTTCAGCCCCATAAGGGGGAGATACCCGGCCGCCAGAACGGTTCTTTGATCGCCATGGAGAACGGAACGGCCATTCCCTACAGTATCAACAATCTGCAGGACAGAGGCAAGTTTTTCATTTACCCTAATGAAGAGGTATACGAAGGGCAGGTAATAGGGGAGAACAACCGACCGGGTGACCTGGTGGTGAACGTCACCAAAGGCAAAAAGCTCACCAATATGCGGGCCTCCGGTTCGGATGATAAGACCCGTATCGCTCCTCCGGTAGTGTTTACTTTAGAAGAAGCTTTGGAGTACATACAGGGCGATGAATACGTGGAAGTAACGCCTAAATCCATCCGCCTACGCAAGATCTTACTGAAAGAGCACGAAAGAAAGAGGGCGGGGAAGTAGTTAACGGTCTTGGCTGGTAGCTGTAGTTTTGGTTGGTGTGTTGGGCTGAGCAACTATTGCTACTAGCCATTGTTGTAAGCACTACTTTATATTATTTTATTGCTTTTCTGGAGATTGTGCCTAGCGCATAATAGTTGAATGTTCTCTGGCTTTAACGAGGTACCACCTTTTGAATAAGGTAAAATATGGTCGAAATGCAAATTGTCCGTGCTACCACATTGAACACACTTACCTTTATCTCTTTTCCAGACTTCGATTTTGACTGAAGTTGGGATTAGTCTATTGTGATCTAGATCTTTAAGTTGTTCTTTACGTTTTTCTTTTTGATCTATCGTATAATCTGTAATTGTTAATTTGAATTTAAAGACGTTTCTATCTCCAGATTTCTCAATCCAGCAATCATGTAATTCGAATACTCCATTATAGACCCAAATCCCTGGTTTGATCTTTTCATATACGTTTACTAATTCGGCAGATTGAAGTCCGTTCTTAAATTTAACTGCTGAGGACTCAAATTTTCCATTCTGGGTTAGATCACCTTTTGGTGTATATCTTGGCTGATCAACTAATTTAGGGTATTGTGCAATGTTCTTTGGTTCGTCATGTCCTTCATATATTAGTATTCTACCTTTGTCTTCGATACGTTCAGTATAAGGAGCATTCTTTCTTAGAGACATAAGGATAATACTAATTCCTCCATTGACTTGATAGTTCATTCCTCTTTGAAGGCTGAAACCTTCTTGTATACACATTTCATTGTAGGAAACACCGGGTTTTATCTTTATCATCTAGTTTCTATTTGCATTGCGGACAACGCCTTGCATATGAAGCGGAGCGGATTTGGATTTACTAAAGTTTCGTTTATCGAGTAGCCAATCTGCAAGATTGGCGGGCTATCAAGTACGAATACCGCCTCGCTTCGGCCACTGACCCGCTATGCTTTCATATGCTATGTTAGCGGTTTATTTAATTTCGCATGCTATCGGTTTATGTGATTTTCTATGTCCATCAATTCTTGCCTTGAATGATTCAATTAATACAGTTCCCTTTTCATTAGGGAGAAATTTATAAAGACGTAGAAAAAGTTGACGTGTTTTACCGTTTTCAATTCTCATATCGGTGCTAGTATGAGTAAGTTTAATATTAGTTAGTCCAACAAATTCAATTGGTTGAGTTATGTCAACCTGCATCCTGTTAGCAAGGAAATAAAGGATTATAGTGTCCTGAATAGAATATGATTCTTGATCAAACCATATTTTGAACTCTGGTTTTTTTTGCGAAATATTGTCTTCGAAATCCTTAGCATTAATGATATTGTCTCGAAGGTCAAATAAATTTTTCTTTTTGAAATGCTCATCTGCTGGTGATACAAGAATGAAATCTTTAAATGTTAAGGTGTAATGATTGCCATTACTCCATAGGTCCATATTGTTCAAATGGAACAATCCTGTTTTTAATGGCTATAGTTTATAGGTATGGCAAATTATTTTTTTTTCTTCTTCTGTAGGGTTAGTTACTTTTCCGTTAATACTATATAAGTCAACGTGAACTTTAAAAATCGTTGTATCAACGTTGAGCTCTAATGAATCAATACCCGTTTTACATCTTATGATTAGGTTAGCTGGATATCCAATTCTAATCGAATAATCCGTTATACCATAGGATAATAACCGGAATAACAAAATAAGCCAACCAAATAGCCACATCACTGCCAATGTATAACTAGCCATGAAAATCGCTCCACTTTCCGCATATCCATCGGGGCGGCCAGTCTGCTGTGTCAAAGAGTTTACTAAAGAATTCGCTGATCTGATCCATATTCTTACTTCATTTTTTTAATAATCTCAATTATCCGTAGGTGCAAATTCAGGCCCGGATATTTGACGCGCTAAAAAGATTTAATGCTTCTTTCAAAGCTTGTCCTTCAGGGGTTAAACACCTATAAGGCAGCTTTGTCCGTATTGTAAAGGTACAAGATGTTTTCTATTTGCCGTAAAGCCAGGCTAAAAAGGGATTGAGACCTGTTGTGTTTCTAAAGCTATTACATTTTATTAAAACAGTTGATGCCAAGGGGGAGGTACAATACAAATTGCTGACTGCGAGTCAGCCCCGAACCTTACTACCGAAGGTATGTGTATAGAGGGATCTAAAAACGGATTCCTCACCTTGTTCGGAATGACTTTAGAGTTATTCATCGCGGGCATTTCGACTTTATCCTGAACTGGCCAAAGGGCTTGACCCAGACAACTATCCAGATTGACTGAACCTTTGCGGATTAGCCTCTTCAGGTGAAGTGTGGATCAGTTATAAATACTGATCAGATCAAATGCATTTATTGTTTAAAAAGCTTGATTACTTTTCCGGAACCGGTTTGTAAAAAGTATACATCTGTCGCATATTCGCTGAGATTTATAGTTGGTGAAGTATTCCAATCCCTAACCACCACTCCGCTCAAATTGGTAATGCGGTATTTCATGGAATGGCCTGAATGACTTACCTGAAAAATCCCGTTGGAAGGATTGGGATATACGTCTAAAGCTAAATCGCGCTGTACTTCGGCAATGCCGATGGTGGCATCATTGTAAACCCGTGCAATATGACCTCTTGATGTTCCATCGTACATACCAAAGTTACCGCCAATAAGAACCTTACCATCACTTTGAATGGCCAGGGTTTCGCCTGTATTGTTGCAGCCCGATCCCGGATCAAAGTCAGTATCTAATGAACCGTCAGCATTGATGCGGGCGATTGAATTCCTGGAGGTGCCATTATAGTTATAAAAACCACCTACCAGGATCAGGTCGTTGTTGGAGAGGATCTCAACCTTGTGAATAGCGTTTAAATCAGCTCCGGTACCAGGGTCAAACGAAGGGTCAAGACTGCCGTCTGCATTCAATCGTGCAATTTTTCCCCTGCTTGTTCCATTAAAGGAATCAAAGTAGCCGGCCGCGATTATTTTTCCGTCATCTTGTATCCTAACGGCTCGTACGGAAGGAAATACCCCCTCACTTCCCATGCCCGGATCAAAACCCGTATCCAATGAACCATCTGTGTTTACCCTGGCAATTCGGTTCCGGGTGGTACCATCATAAGAAGTAAAGTCCCCTGCTATCAGGATCTTTCCATCGCTTTGAATAGCAAGGGAATTGATAGCGGAATTAGCACCGTTTCCGGGCGTAAAAGTATTGTCCTTAGTACCATCTGGATTAATACGTACGATATAAGGAGTACTCGATAAATTGTAATAGCGGGTAAAGCTTCCTCCAATCAGTATTTTTCCGTCATTTTGTAAGGCAATGGCCCTGACTTCACCATCTGTTCCGTTACCGGGGTCGAAGGTATTATCAATGCTTCCATCACTATTTAAGCGTACAATCCGGTCTCTTGGAGTATTATCAAAGTTGTGAAAGGCACCTGCCAATATTACTTTCCCATCGCTTTGAATGGCAATGTCATACACATGGTATTGTTGACCTGCAACATGCCCCATTACGCCTGCTCCGGGATCAAATGTGGTATCAAGGCTACCGTCTGAGTTCAACCGGACGATTCCGTTAATGGCAGTGCCATTATAAGATCCAAAAGGCCCACCAATCAGAATCTTTCCGTCAGCTTGAACAGCTATGGACTCCACCAATGTATTGGCTCCTGTGCCAGGATCAAATGAAAGATCCAGTGAACCCGGGCTTTGTCCGTAAAGTCCCCAACTAAGGATTACCAGAAGAATAGTTAGTAATTGTAATTTCATAATGCTCTTTTTTTGATTTAATTGATCGTTCTGGTCAAACCGAAAGATGGAGTCAAAACTCCCGAAAGCCCCATAAAAATCGCCTACCCGTTCGAGTAGTTTTAGAGAAAATGGTGAAAAAGAGAAGGTTTAGACGCGGCCCCAGATATTCAAAACACTAGCCTTGGTGATGGCTTCTGCACGATTTTTGACATCGAGTTTCAGATAGATATTCTTTAGATGGTATTTTACGGTATTTTCTGAAATAAAAATAGTTTCGGCTACCTCTTTATTGGTTTTACCACTGGCAATTTCTGAAAGTATTTCCATCTCACGTTCCGATAGAGGATCGATCAAATACTGGTTGATCTCATTCTTTGTGATCTCAACGTTGATCTTTTTTGGGGACTTGTCTATATGGGACTGGATGCTTAAACGCAGTAGCTCCATTTCCTCGCGGTATTTTTGCAAGCGCTGTTCTGAAATAGCCAGTTTACGCCTTTGTTTTTTCCGGTAATGGCGGAACGCCATAAAAGCAAGAAAGCTTGCCACCAGAATTCCCCCTACCAGGAAAAGTATAACAATGGTTTTTCGCCTGGCTTCGGAACGGGACTTTACCAACTCGAGGTTTTTTAATGCCAATTCTTTTTCCTTTTTCTCAGATTCGTATTTCTCCCGTACTTCCTGTATGGCCTTTTGATGTTCAATGACATATACGCTATCCCTATAGCGGTTACTTATTTCCAGGTGTTGATAAGCCTGCTCAATATCTCCTGATGCCAGGTAGGCATCGGCCAAACTATTATAATTCTCGTAAAGCAATACATGGGTGATATTCTTACCTGGTATTTGGATGGCTTTATTCAAATGTTCAATGGCCTTGTCAAAATTCTTTTGCTCATAGTAATACGTTCCCAGGTTTTGATGAATGTCGCTCAAATAGTCGGGGTTTTTAAGCCCTGAAGCAAAAAAGTAAGCAGAGTCCATATGTGTTAGGAACAAATCAGACTTTCCTTTTTTCTTATAAATATTTCCCAGGTTAAGGTGATTGATGTAGGATTGATTGAAATTAGCTGCTGTTTGGTTATAATACATGCTCTCCTGGATGATCGAAATGGCGCGATCTAATTCTCCTTGATTTTTTACAATAACAGAAATATTGGAAAGGAGCCGCGATATCCCCAGGCTGTCTTGTAGACTTTTTTTTAACATGAGGCTTCTTTCATAATAGTTCAGCGCCTTTTCCGGCTCTCTAAGCAGATCCCAGATCAAGCCTATATTGAGTAAGGTGGAAGATATGGAGCGATCGGAATACCCGATCTTTTCTTTCAGCTCGAGGGCGGCATAAAGTACTTCAACCGCTTCCTTGTATTTTCCCACAGCCTTTAACTCCAGGCCGTGATTGTTCATAAACGAGGCCCGTAAGGTATCATTCCCCTCAGCAATTTCTATCGCTTTTTCATAAAGGGTGATGGCTTGTTCATGCCTTCCCCTATCACTTACAAGGTTTCCTAACAAATTTGTGGCAATCGCCTGGGTTTTAGGGTCATTACTTTTTTCTGCCAGGTTGATGCTATTCTTCAGGTGGATCTCACAGAGTGAATCCTCGTAAGCATTGTAATAGTATTTGGCGAGTCGATACTCTGTTTTGGCTCTGGCTCCTTCTTTTTCAAGAGTTAACTGGTATAATAGACTATCCTCAATGCCTTGAGGTAACAGGGTCAGGGGAATTAAATTTAGAAAGAACAGTAGAATAAATAACCGCATAGCGTGATCTGTAACCAACAAATGTAGGAAGGTATTGAATTGCCAATAATGTAAATACAGCAATTACAAGATCTTTTTTCCACACTAATAGTCTATGTCGTTGCAGCAGGTGTAGGAGGCCATTGCATTAGATATCTTGTTAGCTGGGCTACTCTATTCCAAATTGACCTCATTTAAAAAGCGAATAGTATTTAATTTCACGATTTTTCCCTCATCTCCCCACCAGACAAAATGCCCGCCCGCTTTTACGTATTCCACTTTTATGTCTGGGATCATTCTTTCGAGTCTTTTCGGATGATCCATACTCACATCAATATCAATAGTAGAGTGTACAGCATAGGTGGGGCACTTGATTTTAGTCCAATTTGTGCCCTGAAGATTCTGAGCTTTCGTGACCTCGTCCATCATTCCTTCATACAAAGCATCCATAGGAGTCATTGACTCAACGAAAATCATAAACTCCCTTCTGCTTTCTGGATTATTAATAACCTCCTTCGCTATTTTTCTTCGCTCTTTTTGGGTTAAATCTGCTTCTGTTTTCAAAAATGCCTGAATGGTCATTCCGGGGAATAGCCTGGCTGAAACTTGTAAAATCCAGGAAACAAGTTTTTTACCGGCTTTCATCAATACTAATTTCCCAAGGGTAGAGTTGGCAGATTCTTCATTAACCTCATATTTACCTGTTATTGAACTCCAAAGAACTAAAGACCTGGTGGGGTATTTTGTCGCATAATACAAGGCCGAAAGCCCTCCCATGGAAATACCAAAAACATTAACCTCTTCCTTCACTCCAAGGGACTTAATTACCTCGTGATATATATCTGCGTGTTCTTCTACACCATCGACTATATTTAATGGTAAATCATAATAACCTGGTCTGTTGATAGATATTATTCTGTAGCCCTCATTACAAATCCACTGAAAAGCTAAAGCAGCTTTAAAGCTTGTGCCTCCTCCTGTTGAGAACAGAACAATATCGCTATCTGAAGGCCCTATATCCAGGTACCTTACACTTCCATATTTAGTATTGGCAGTTTTATAAATTGAACTTTTTGAATTTCCTAACATAGTTTATCAGAGGTCATTAGAATTACCATTATTTTATGTTGTTTATTTTCCCAATTACAATCTCAGAAAAATGATGTAAGTATGAAGTGTATGAAAGAACACGAAGATCATTGATAAGTATATGTAAATTTGAGATAGTTTGGGTATTCTAAAAAATGATCTATTCCCGATCAGTCCAATTCCTATCAACCATATTATTGTTGTATAGGCAGGTGCCATAAACCCTAAAGCACTTCTACTCCATGTGCTTACGGGAAAAGAAATCATTATTATCCAAGACAAAAAGTAGATCACTATACCTACTAAATAGATCAATAGTCCTATTTTCTCAGTTCTTGTTTTGAATGACAGCATCATTACCACTGGTAGTACAAATACAATAATTCTGAAGATATTTTCTCCGTAACCAATAAATCTTGGTACATCTTTCCAGAATATATCGTAGTTGTAGCCTTTGGGCAGGTAATCAACGAGAAAAATATTCCATATAAAAATGTGAATCAATAGAAGAAAGCAATTCAGCAGATATTTCCTGATTTTCATGTTGGCGTTGCCCTTTTATTAATACGTACAATGTTCCGGCTAAAAAGCTTTGCCATTCTGAAGGGAGACTATGATTTTTTAACCATTGTTATCTGTTTACCTTCTTATTTCCTAAAATTATTACATGCCTGTCATTTCGTAACCAGTAAGTTTCTTTAGTGATAAAGGAATTGATCCCTTCGTTTGATGCGCTAATTGTAAATGAATTACCTCTAACATTTATGGTATTAAACTCCCAGTGGGAAATGCTATCACGTGTTGAACCCATTCTGACAGTGCCCAGTTCCAATATTTTATCTTTCTTTAATTCTAATTTTAAAAGGTTCAGGCTGTCAATATACTCAGGGGAACAGTCTCCAATTTTGACGAACGTTGAATTTGAATCTGATTTTAAAGCCCAGTCAATTAGCATATACATAGCCGGGTCGCGGTTAATGTCATTAAGTAGCAATTCCAATTGAATATCCTGACCTGTATTGTTAACAATCGCAGCATCATTATGTCTTCCGCAACTAACCAGACAAATGCCAACCAGAAGTATGAGAAGTACATTTTTCATTTAGTTACAGGTAAAGTCTAGTATAAAACTACGTGTTAGTGAGTTTGCAGACAAATATGGACTCTATACATTTTTGCAAGTGGTTATTAGTTTTTTAAATGATCTCCGTTTTTATTCTTTGATCTATCTGTTAATAAACTCCATTGTTGTTGGCAATCCTTCCGCCAATCAACCAAAAGAGGAAGCGCAAAGAACCGTTCATCGCTTGAAGGCTGTCCCAATGTTCTACAATTTGGTTATTCTCAATTTTCCAGGTATCACTTACGTTAATCCCCCTTTTGTCATTGCCACGATCCTTTTTCCTGGTGGTGATTTGTGAATGGAAAATAACGTAATCACCGTCAGCGTAAATGTGTTTCACATCATAAGTGTAATCTGGAAACCTCTTGGTAAAATCCTTTACATACTTGATCAAAGCTTCCATGCCATCTGGAATATTTCTGTTGTGTTGGCGATAATACGGATTGCCAAATTTTTGCAGCACATGGTCAAAGTTGTGATTGTTCATAAGCTGCTGGACAAAGTCTATGAGCAATTTTACGTTTTTAGTTTCCTGCTCAGACCAGCTGTCTTTCTTGAGGCGGTCAAAACTGATTTTTAAGGTATCCATTTTTGAGTTTTTGATTCCTTTGATTTACTTAACTTGCAATTTGCAAGTAAGCAAATGTATCAAAATACTTGTGATTTGCAAGTGAGTAAAAATAGAAATATGAGATCGGACTGCCCCGTTAGTTATGCCCTTGATTTTTTTGGCGATAAGTGGACTTTTTTGATTATCCGCGACCTGGTAGAAGGTAAAAGCTTCTACAAGGACTTCCTGAACTCCAAAGAAGGCATAGCCACCAATATTCTTTCAGATCGCTTAAAGAAGTTGGAACATAACGGCATTATTAAATCCAGGGTCTATGAAAAGTTAAAGACCCAGAAGGAATATTCTTTAACGGAAAAAGGGAAAGACCTGATCCCCGTTTTGGTGGAGATGATGCTTTGGTCCAATAAGTATTACAAAGGATTGGCTATCAGCCAGGATTTCATTGAGAAAGCCCAAAGAGATCGGGAGGGGTTAATTTTCGCAATCCGGGCGGGTTTGGGGTGATCACAAGGGTTTGACCGTAGTTTTTTTAGAGTTGCTTTTAAAGCTGTTAATCGAATACTTATAGATCATTGTAAACGATGGTATCATATTAATAATCCAAATGGGTAAGCCTACCAATAATAATTTCTTGGCGCTATCACTAAATTCAGTGAACTCCTTAAATTCAGAAAGTAGGGCTCCAAGAAAATACAGATTGACTAAAAAGAAAAGGGACCCTAATACAATACCTGAAATTCTATTTTTAAAAATGATCTGAAGTATTAGGACTGCTATAATTCCAATAAATATTGGATTGATATAAAATAGCGGTGAATAGCCTGCTAAAAAGGCTAGAATGATCAAAGCGTATTCCGGTAATTTAAATAGTATTGATTTCATTCTTATTCATTTTCAACACATCTAAAACCTTTTTTAGTAGGGTTTATTTCTTTTGTTCAGTATCGATTTGTAGTATTTGGATCGGTTTTAAATTTTTAGGGATATAAGCTGACCATTTCAAAGTTAACTTATATGAATTTGGAGACATCTTCTATTGTCTCCCCAAAACTTCGCGCGAGGACTCGCACGTGATAGAGGGCTTTTAAACTATGTTTGTTTCCTCAACATAGCAAATACCATTGCTATCACTATAAACCCAACCCCAGTAATTACCGGGGGATTTATAATATTTTCCCTTTGTAATCCCAAATAGATAATTAGTACGGATAAAACAAGTAGGGTGATACTGGCGAAAGTCAAGAGGCTTTTCATAATGTTGTTCTAGTTATATATTGTCAGTATAAGGGTTTATTACACATAAGCTGTAAATAAACAAAATAGCTTTATTTGTTACTTTATCGAATTAAAGTGCTGTTAATAAGGTGATTATGTATTTTTAAGCATTTACAAACAAGCACTTAATGTTTTCAAAGCTATCGTATTTTGCTAAGGTTTCTGATGCTGTATTGAAATGTTATAAAGGCTTCAACTGCTTTCAAACTTGGCAAATGCAAGTGTGGGAAAACTCTAGCCAGTTAGCTTACCCGAGCATTCTAAGATATATGCAAGTTTTTTTTAGGCGGCCAATTTCACAAAAGGTTCATCCCGGTTTACCACAGCAAATATTCTGAGCACCAACTTG